>JBCDEB010000065.1:0-35858 GCA_039180005.1 Cyanobacteria bacterium P01_G01_bin.54
ATTTACTTTGAAAATAGACAATATTAATACTCTTGCACCAAGTAAATGAAGCTAGCGAGATCCCCCCGGCTACGCCGACCCCCTTGGTAAGGGGGTTTTCATCGTTGGGGGTGACAGTCCGTCATGACTCGTTGGTATGACAAGCGATCGCCCGCTTCCGGTCAAAAACCGGTGATATTCCTCACCGGTTTGAGGAGAGCGAAATCTCAGGAAAACCCAACCGCCCACACCCGGCTAGGGTTAGCCCCATCAATCCCCACTGCCCCCGAAGTTCACAAGGGGGGCATGACCCCATCACGGAACCAACCGAGCAAAAACCGGATACTGAGAAGCGTAGAGAGAAGACCCCCATCCGACCCATGCTTCAACTCCAACTCCTCCCCGGCGCGATCGCCGCAATCTTCGCTGACGCAGCCGAAACCCACGCTTTGACTAAAGCCGACCGCTATGGCTTACTCGCTGCCCTCCTCGCTGACGAGATTGAAGACGAGGAACGCTGTGCCATTGACCGCATTCTCCGCTCCGTCCGTCTCGGCCAGCTCAGTTTCAGCTAGAGGAGCTGCTCTCTACACCTTTAACGCCTTATACAGATCAACCCAGCTTCACCACTGGGTTTTCTTTGTGCGCCTCATCCCAACCCTCGCCGCATCTGCTCATATTCCGTTGCCAACACGCTCATGATCACCAGCGACTCAAACCCGTCCGCCGTGCGGAGGCACTCACGTAACCGCCCTTCCTCGACAAAACCCGCTTGACGATAGAGACCATAGGCCCGCTGGTTAAACAGCTTCACATCCAGCCAGAGGCGATGGGCTTGGTATTGCTCAAAAGCCTGGTGCTGGAGTAACCGCAGCGCCTGTTTTCCATAGCCCTGACCCTTTTGGATCACCACCAGCCGCCTCAACTCCAGCGAGCCATGGGGGTTGGTCAAGCCCCGGAGAATGAGGTAGCCCACGGGCGCAGCGTCGGCTATGCGTTCGATAATCTGATGGGCCACATCCGGATCGCGCAAGGCCGCCGCGTGTTCCGGCTGCGGCCATTGGAAAATGTACGAGCGATTCTCAGGATCGCCCTCCGCCTGAATCACAAAATCAAGATCGCGGGTTTGGGTCGGGCGAAGGATGAGCATGGGTCAGTAGCAATGGATGATAGCGTCGTTGAATATTGATGAAAAGCTATGCTTATGATGTCCAAGCCAGAGGCAAATCATTAGATTTTCATTAAGAAAAGTTAAGGCTTGTTAAGCAAACGATACCGTGTAAAGGCAAAGGTGGCTTGTTCAAATCGGCTTAACCCCCGTTAAACCCCCCGTTCACGAAACCTTGTTTGCTTACTACCCCAATTTTCATCGTTACGTTAGCTTAAAACCCCCGGCAGCGCTTCGTCCGGATCCCCTGCGCCGTCCCTTGAGGGGAGTGCGGGACATGTCCCTCCCGCCGGATCAGATGATTCGCCTTCAGACCCAACTGCAGCGGGAACAACGCTGGCGAGAGCTCAGTCGAGCGTCTGCCCAGAAGTCTATTCAGCCCTTAACGTCTTCTGTTAACCCACCGTTCGATGACGTTTCACCCGCCGCGACATCCCTGGACACGCTCAAAACACGGTTGATTCGTACCATCTCCCATGAATATCGCACCCCTTTGACGATCATTTCCTTGGCAGCAGAGTCATTGGCGCAAAATCGAACCCGACTCACAGTCGAGCAGCGCCAGCAATGCTTTCGGCAAATTCAACAGGCGATGCGTCGGATGACCAAGTTGATCAATGATGTGCTGTGGATTTCCCAGGCTGAGGCTCAGGAAATTGAGCCCCACTTTAGTGCGATTCCTTTGGCGGACTTTTGTGAGCGGATTCTCGAAGAGCTGACTCGACTGCATCCGGAATGGGGCGATCGCCTCCAAGCTCAGGTTCGCACTCCCTTCGTCGCTGTGCCCAGTGACCCCTTCTTATTGCAGCAACTGGTGCTCCAATTACTCATCAACGCCCTGAAATATTCTGAACCCGAGCAGCCTGTCACCTTAGAACTGGTTATTGCGAGGGCAATGCTCCGGATACGAGTTTGCGATCGCGGTCGGGGCATTCCGGCATCAGAATGCGATCGCATCTACGATTGTTTCTATCGCGCCCAGAATGTGGAGTCCATTGCCGGAACAGGCTTAGGCTTGACCATTGCCAAGCAATGTGTCGACCTCCTCGGGGGTCAAATCGACTGTACTTCCAGGCTCGGCCAGGGCAGTGAGTTTCAGGTAAAGTTGCCCTTAGCCGTTCGACACCGGAGAAGATAGAGATGATTCAGCCTGCGATCGCCATTGGCAGCGGCGCTGTGGCTGGGGCCTTGGCTCGCTATTATTTGACAATTGGGTTGGGCGAACTGGCAAGCAGACTCTGGCCCCTTGGCGCAACCTTACCGATGGGCACTTTTTTGGTGAATCTGCTGGGTAGTTTTGGCATGGGGGCGATCGCCGCCCTGATTGGCCAGCAAGTCCTCCGGCTCTCGCCCGAGCTGACCCTGTTGATGACGGTGGGGTTTTTGGGGTCTTTCACCACATTTTCGAGTTACATCCTCGATACGGTCAAACTCATGGCCGAAGGGCGATCGCACCTCGCGCTGCTCTACTGGCTGGGTAGCCCGGTCTGTGGCTTTCTCGGCTTGCAGGGGGGGATGAGGGCCAGTCAATGGTTGGCTGGGGTGATGGGGAAGGGGTAGGGGTTAAAGGGAAAAGGTTAAAGGTTAAAAGGGTAAGGGTTAAAGGGGAAAACAAGACGTGCGATCGCTGTTATCCCAAGCATTCGTAGGGGTAGCGTCCCCGTGCCTACCCCGGTCTCGGTCGCCCACCGATCAACCCTCCGTCACACAACACATCAGGGCAACCACGGGGGGATTGCCCCTACAGGGATTTTCCATGTGCAAATTAAGGTGTGCCATAGCACTACGCTTGCTTTAACCGCTTCTCAATGAAGTGAATAACCTGTTGCGCCCGATTTGTCCAGGTTCTTTGTTTTACCTCAGCATAGGCCTGGCGGGCGAGATCTTGGGCTTGCTGGGGATGGTTAAGTAAATCTGCGATCGCCTCGATAAACGCATCCACATTGTCAGGTTCGGCTAAGCGGCCATTGTGCCCATCGCGCAGGATGGTAGCAATATTGGGCAGATGAGCGGCGACAATCGGCCGCTGCACCGACATATAGTCAAAGAGTTTTAACGGCGAGGTGACAGCGGATTGCTCCCATTGTTGGCTGGTGGGCAGCAAGAGGATGTCGGCAGCATAGAGATAGGTGGGGAGCTGCGGCTGAGACACATGACCCGTGAGCTGCACATTGGTGAGTTGTCGTGTTGCCGCTTGGGAGCGAATCCGGTTAACGTCCTCAGGGGTTCCACCCACCAGCAAGAAATGACAATGGGGGAGTCGAGCCGCTAGGCTCAAGATGAGGGGAATTCCCTTGTAGTCATAGAGTTGACCCGCATAGGCCAGAATCGGGCGATCGCCCGATAACTCACCCGACAAATCACCCGCAACCGTTAGGGTTTGTCGAGCTTCTGCCTGGGTTTGAGCCGGTAAAAAGAGCTCCGCTGCCGCTGCATTGGGCTGAACGCAAACGTGTTCGGGTCGGGCACCCAAGGCTTGATAGCCTTGCGCGAGCTCTTGCCCGGTGGTCACCATGCCCAAAAACTGGGGATGCCGCCAGAGAGACGGCTCAAAAGCCCTCGAAACCAGCGGTTCATGGTATTCGAGGATCAGGGGGTGCCGCTGTTGCAGCAGCAAAGGCACAAAAAAAGGGGTGCGGGTGTAGACTACATGAGTCCAGCGCCGCCAGGCTGCATATTGCTTGAGCCAGCGTGCATAGGCTAACGCAGCCTTGATGTAGCCTCGGGGCGCATAGGATTCTGGGTCAAACACGGCAGGTGCTCGCCCCAAAATGGGCAGACGGGTGAGCTTAAAGGGCGATTGAACCCCATACCAAGTGGCAAACTGCTGCTCCATCTGGCCGGCAAAGAGCGATCGCCAACCTCCACTGGCCACTAGCTCAAAGTGGGGCAGATGTTGCCCAAACGCCTCAGACATTTTGGTGATTTGAATCGAGTCGGCCAGGGGAGAGGGTAACTTGCCATCCGAGAGATAAAGCAAAGAATCGAGCACCATAGTGAATTGTGCGATCGTGGGTTGATACCAAGTCACAAGAGTCTGGCTATAGATAAATCCTAGTCCGAAAAACCGGGCTCTCGCCTCTGGCGACGCTGCGCGAACGACTCCGTCTTGGACTGAGCGGAGTCGAAGTCTCAGCCCTCACTTTCCGATCTGTAGCTCTAATTTCCGGATTTGGGATGAATCGTTGCGACTCCGTGATCACCACCATGACGCAAACTCGATTGACTCGCAACTGGAATGGCCTTGAACGCTCAAACGTTATGGACTGACTGGAATTGTTCCAAATTCCGAATGCCAAATTCCGAATTTGTCCTTTGGGTGACTAACCGCTGGTTTCTGTGCGGGCTTGGGGGAGCTCAATGCTGTATATTAGGGGCTGTCATCAGTTAGATCGCAAACAATTGCTATGACTGGTTTACAGCCCCTCTACCTGTTTTTTGGGTCGGGCGTTCTACTGCTTGTCCCGTAAGGCTTCTCGGGTTAACTGATGACACGCCCTTATTGGGGTTATCCCAGCCAACCATGCCACCGCTGCACCGTACTCGACAGAAGATATTGAAGGCGATCGCTGAGGGAATCAACAGCGAACCTGACCTCGCCGAACACCTGGGATCGATCATGGATGTGATGGCCTACCACCTCGCTGCCCTCGAAGAAGATGATTACATCAAATGTCGTCGCGGTGCGCCCACCGATGAAACCAGCGATCGCCTCTGGATCTACGAAATTTGGCTGACCACCAAGGGCGAAGAAATTGTCGCGGAGCTACCGGAAGACCTAGAAGAACTCTCGGCTCCTGTGCCCCTGGCCTCAGTGCCCATGAATGCACCGCCCCCGGATGCAGACTCTCCCGATGTGCAGCTTCTCAAAAAAGCGGTGGCCGAAATTCAAAAACGGATTCAGCAGCTCTACCAAAAATATCCCACTGAAAAAACGGCGGAACAGTATCAACTCGCAGCGCGAATTATTCACTACATTGAGTCCAATGCGGTGCTCCAAGACTATGCGATCGCCGCCGCCAAACAAGAACTGCTCAACCCCCTGACCCAAACCGCCGTGGGTCGCGTTGTCTGCCACGCGATCGATGATTGGGTGAAGGCGTAGCCAACGCTTTAGGGGTTCAGAATGCAGGGTTTAGGGTTCAGAGTTCAGAGTTTAGAGATAGGGGCTGGGTTTCTCGGCCCCCATGCAACTTTAAGACCCTGGGGACAGATTGATGCCTGAAACCATAACAACCGATGTGCTGGTCGTGGGGGGCGGCGTGGGGGGCACTTGTGCGGCGCTGCAGGCGGCGCGGCGGGGCGCACAGGTGGTGCTCGTCAGTGAGTTTGCTTGGCTGGGCGGCATGCTCACCAGCGCCGGGGTTGCCGCCCCCGATGGCAATGAACTCGTTCCCTGGCAGACGGGTCTTTGGGGGGCGTTTTTACAGGCGCTGCGGGAGCGCCAACCGGGCGGCTTGGATCATAACTGGGTCAGCTTCTTTGCCTACGCGCCCAAGGTGGGGGCGGCGATCTTGGCCGATTGGCTGGCGGCGCTGCCGAATTTGCGCTGGATTGCGGGGCAGGTGCCTCTAGACGTCTATCAGTCGGGCGATCGCCTCACCGGGGTGCGCTTTGCCAACTACGAGATTCGCGCCCAAATCACCCTCGATGGCACAGAACTGGGCGATCTACTTGCCTTGGCTGAGGTGCCCCATCGCTGGGGCTGGGAATGGCAGGCGGAATTTAACGAGCCCAGTGCGCCGACGGGTCCTAGCGCCATGACCGAGCAATATCCGGTGCAATCACCCACTTGGGTGGTCTATCTGCAAGATTATGGTGAAGGCACGGCAGCACCGTTGATTCCGGTGCCCGAGATTGACACCAACGGGCAGTTTGCCGGGGCTTGGGAGAATTACGGGGCAGAACGGTTTTTGAATTACGGTCGGATTCCCGGCAACCAGTTTATGCTCAACTGGCCGATTCATGGCAATGACTACGGTGTGGGTTTAACCCGTTTGGTGGGCAGTGACGCTGAACGGACGGCTTATCATCAGGAAGCGCGAGCCCATTCCCAGGCGTTTGCCCGCTTTTTGCAAACCCAGATCGATAGTCGCTATGGTTTGGCGGAAGAGACGTTTCCGACGGGAGCCTTTGCCCTGCATCCCTATTACCGCGAGAGTCGGCGGCTGCGCGGCATTGCCACCATCACAGAAACCGATATTTTGCCCCAGGCGGGGGGCGTCACTGCGTCCTTACCCTTGCATTCGGGTCAGGTGATGGCGATCGCTGTCGGCAATTATCCCGATGACCACCATTATCCGGGGTTTGAGTTTCCCCTCAAGCCCAAATCCATGCAATGGGGCGGTCATTGGACGGGGACGCCCTTTACCGTGCCCTACACTGCATTGGTTCCCGAGCGCCTGACTGGGCTGTTGGTCTGTGAGAAAAATATTTCCGTCTCCCATATCGCCAATGGCTCGACCCGTCTACAACCGATGGTGATGGGCATTGGCCAGGCGGCGGGCATGGCGGCGGCGCTCTGTGTTGAGCAGGGCTGTGATCCGGCGGAGCTGCCGGTGCGATCGCTCCAGGAGGCACTCATCACCGATGCGATCGCCCCCAGTGCCGTAATCCCCTTGCTGGATCTGGTGCCCCAGCACCCAGACTGGCTCCAGTGGCAGCGCCATTATCTGGATTATCCCGAAGATTATCCGTTGGATGGGCGCTGTGGTTGCGATCGCCGGGAATGCCCCATCAGCCCCACCGCTGTGACGGCAACCGGGATATTAGAAATTATCAATGGCAATCAATTCCAGCTCAAGACTGCCGATCGCATCTGGCCACTGGTGACATTACATCCGGCGGTTGATGCAGATTTTCAGGGGCTGCGATCGGGCCAGAGCCTCTCGGTGGTGGGGCGAGCCAATCCCTGGGGGGATTGGTTTGTGGTGGAGCGGGTTGGGGGGTAATTGTTATTTACCCTGTTGTAAAACTAGTGCAACGTCAACTCTAAATTGTAGGTTGGTGTTGAGCCCAGCGAAACCCAACACAACCACAATGTTAGACTCAAAAAAGATTTGCTCTCTAGTTCCATATAATATAAGTAGACGCCAGCGAACCAAGGCACAAAAGTACTACAGTGACTGTTAATACTGTTGTAACAAAACCAACCATTTTTGACTGTATCCATCCTGCTGTAGCTGTTCCTGCAAGGATGGCAGTTAGGCCAACAATAATAGCCATTTCCATGTTGTTTCCGAAGTCAAATTCTTGACGTATCATTGATTTCGTAACCTGGTCGTTTGAATGTTGGGCTGCAATTACTAAAAAGAAGAGACTACTCGCTAAGACATAAATAAACACAGTCGTGCTTATGGAAAATAGTAAGGCTGAGCATCTCACAATTCCGCGTTTGTCGTTTATCACAACGAGTGCGATCAAAGCACTAAAAGAAAAACCAGCAAGTAATCCTGCTAGAGTCATATAGTATTCGTGAAATTGTATTGCTGATTACATCAATTCTCAAAAAACTGTAAATTGGGCAAAATTGGCAGTCTTAAAATCGGCATCAATTCATCAATACTTGCCCACCCTACAACTTATATTTTTCTGCCAAAATATCTGCAAAAGCTTCTTTCGTCCGTGCAGATAGATCGGGTGACATCAATCGAACTCGCCCTATTCTCCCTTGTAAGGTCTGGTCTAAAAGGTAACATGCTGCTGAGGCTTTGGTGCATTGGGAGATAGCACAGTTAGCCTCACACGAAGTCCAGTCAACTCCGGTGCATAGAGTAGAATGTCTTCCCATGTTCCTTCAATCATTCGCTGCTCCATTAGATCACCTCAGAACACTTCTCTCATTCATTATGCCAAATTAGAGGATCTTTTCCAAAACTGCAAGATGGACCAAATGAGTGACTTTAAAAACGGCATCGATTCACCAATATTTGCCATCCTAAAACTACAATTCAAATGCTTCGATCGTCACCAATCCACCCTCGATAGCCTAAATCTTCAGATCGTAGCCTCGTAATAATCGCATTCCAATCAAAGGAATTGTTTATGATTCGTTGATGTCGATCACGCGATACGCACCATCCCAAATGACACTGGCAATGTAAACCTCAAAGATACATGAAGTCCCATCACCCAATGTAGCTATGTCACGTCCCTTCCAAGTCAAATCTAATTCTGCAATGATTCCAGAAGGCAAGGTCAAAAAACCTGAAAACCCTGTGTCGATCACTGCATCAATACTCTTTATTGTGTCAACATTTCTAATAGCAATCGAGAGCATGGCCTCACAATTCTGATTGACTCTGCCCTGCATCATAGCGTTTCTCGCAAACTGCACACCCCAAAATGGTAAACCGCTCTATGTCCAATCCGAATAAACCAAGTTTGAGCATCGGGGTACTGGGCAAGCAGAAGATCGGATAAGGTGTGCCACGGTACTAGTTACTATATTTTAGTCGAAGTAAACGATACGCCTGGCTTCAGACCAATTGCAAAGCTAAAAAGATCAATAGTATTAGTCTGAATTATTCGCCAGCCGCTGTAACCCATGCTGGCTGACAAGCCCAAAAAACAGTGTGTTTTTTAGGTAAATCACTACAGTGACCTCCAGAAGGGGCTTTCAGCGATTTTTTGAAATTGTCATGAATAATGCAGGTTAGTATTAAAGCATCGATTTATCAATATTTGCCCACCTTATTACTCAACAGCTAGAGGGTATCTATAAATAAAACCTTAAACTCAATTCCAGGGGATTGCAGGGCCGGGAGACTCGACTCCTGCATTGAATCTGTTCAGATATTTCCATTTTTTCACGTAGGGACGGGGTTTCCCTGCCCAATCAGCCCTTTATTTTTTCTTTATAGATACTTTCTAGCTTAACTGTGCTCGCTCAGATAGCATTGAAATGATAGCCAAATATCTGAATATCCTTCCTATAAATGGCAGCAACTCGCTCAATCAGCTCTTGGGTATATAGTTCTCTAAAAGGATTTTCATAAGAGGATTTGTTTTTCTTTTTTACGTCTTCTAAAGGTACATCTAAAATACCAAATATTTCAATTAAGTCTTTTTCAAATGCTTCCATTCTACCCAGGTAATCAATTTCACTTAGATCTATCAGAGCTGACTGCAAGCAGATATGACGATCGCATTTTTCAATATCTAGCTGCTCAACAAAATCAACAAAGTTCCTAAAATCTCTCATTTTAATCAGCTCAGCTGGCTCGAAACGATACATGTTTTTCTTAACAACCTTGTCTTGCCAGCATGATACTAGTCGTTCCCATGGATTGCGCACAAATGCAAACTTAAAATAATCCTTAAATATTTTCTTTGAATAATAGACATTGCTAGCACGCTCAACATCAAGATCTACACCACTCTCTTGAAGTTGGTGAAAGATAGTTGTTGTCCCTACTTTTGCCACACGAAACCAGAGGAATCGTTTCTGATGACTAATCGTAATATTATAGCGATCAGAAGATGGTATTAGAGGAAGTTTGTGGGCAGAGTCAAAAATTCTTTGCATCACTCTGCTTTTCCTATCTAAGCGCCCAGGGTGATTGCGTATCGTTTTCATTGCCATAGCTATAAGTTACTGTGTCTGTCCTTAGATGCCTTATTGTAGATTCTATTGAGCATCAGCCAAAAAACTTCAGCAAACCCGCAGCATCTGACTATTAGGCGGTCGTGTTTATTTTCCTCCTGCCACCTCAATAAATGTCCCTGTTGTATAGGAGGCTTCATCAGAGAGCAACCACAAAATGGCATTTGCAACTTCACTGGCTTGTCCACCCCGTTTCATCGGCAGCAAGTCTTTAATCCGTTCGACTCGATTCGGCTCACCCCCATCCGCATGAATATCGGTATAGATAAAACCAGGACGAACCGCATTCACCCGGATTCCTTCGCCTGCGACTTCCTTCGAGAGACCAAGGGTCATTGAGTCGATCGCCCCTTTTGAGGCGGCATAGTCAACATATTCACCCGGTGCACCCAAACGCGATGCAACCGAGGAGACATTCACGATCGCGCCGCCCCTTCCACCTTGCTGGATCGACATGCGTTTAATGGCTTCCCTGGCACACAAGAAACTCCCCGTGATATTCACGGCAAAAATCCGGTTCAGACGCGTCGCATCCATTTTTTCGACCCGCAGTTGCTGCGCTAGAACCCCAGCATTGTTAACCAAAGCTGTAACCCGGCCAAGCCGGTTATCCACCGTCTCAAACAGATGCTTGACCTGATCTTCAGAGGCGACATCAGCAGCAACCGCGATCGCCCGAACTCCCATTGTTTCAAGCTGCTCGACAATATTTTGTGCAGCGGCTGGGTTCCGCAAATAATTCACACAAACTGCATACCCTTGTTGACCTGCCAGTAAAGCCGTGGCAGCACCGATGCCCCGACTCCCTCCTGTGATGACTAAAACTTTTTCCATTTTTTAACGTCTTTTTATGCCCGCTTTCTACCAATGAACTGAATGACAGATGCCATGCCCGTATGGAACTTCCCTTCGTGCACATCTCGAATGATCTCGTGAAGCAAGACGGTTTCAAGTCCTGAGAACTCACTTTCAATCTTTGAGCATGTCATCAGTAGGTTGAGGTCACTTGGGCCCCCCGTACCACGACCAACCTGGTTTTCAGAGTAGGCCTCAAGAATGCAGATTCCGCCGGGTTTCAGCGAACGAATGAGCAACGGATACAGCTTCTGCCGTGTCAAACTGGGAAGGTGTGCGTATATTGAGACAACCGTATTGTAAGCAGATTCCTGTGGTTCGTAATATTCAAGGTTTGCGACTTGCATTTCTATATTGACGCCACTTCGCTCGGCTAGCTTAGTGGCTTTAGCCAATCCAATTTCGGAGCCATCAACAGCATGCACGCTGAGCCCACGGGAAGCAAGGAAGACAGCATTGCGTCCCTCGCCCTCAGCAATCGAGAGGACTGGGCCAGACAGCCGTTCGATATTCTCGGCAAGAAACGAATTCGGTTCTGTTCCGTACACGTAGTCTGGGCCAGAGTAGCGATCATTCCAGTCGAGTTGCGCCATTTCAAAGTCTCAGCCTTAAAGCATCACTATAGATAGATTCTATAGATTCTGCGGTTTTTTGCATCTCAATAAGTAAGTCAGCCTTGAAATCATCAACTATGTTTCTGATTGTGAACTAGCATCAAGCCATCGGCTGACAAGGGATATGGGTAAATTTACATTTCGCAATCCACTTGAGCTTTTCTACCCTGACCTACTTACCACCCCAAAAAACTTAAAAAAGCGATCGCCCCCCAAAAAGAAGCGATCGCCGCATAGCCTAAACAGGCTTTTTCGGGAAGGGTTTCAAACCCGCCCTAATCCAGTCAGGAGCTAGAACGAGAACGTTGTCCGCAGCGCCCCGATCAAGATATCGCTGTTGCTGTTGCTCTGATCCGGGTTCAGCAGCCAGATCAAACCGGGCGTGATTGAGATGTTCTTGCTGAGCTTGTACTTGTAAGCCGCTTCAATGTGCCAAGGTAGGTCATTGTCAATATTCGCATTGAGCCCTGTCGCTTCAATGCCGCCCAGATACGGCTCAACACCCGCCAAGACATAGCCCATGCTGCCGTCACTGCCCAAGTCGGGGAAGACCAAGCCAAGAGCATAGTTCCAGACCTGAGCATCGCCCGTACCAATCAGGCGAGCCGCGGTATAGCCCCCCCAAGCCCGGATGCTGACGGCATCGCTGAGATCAAACTTGGCTTGGAGACCATAGGAGTTGCTGGAGACACCGAAGTCGTTGCTCACGCCAATTGCCGACAACGCCGTGCCATTCAAGCGACCCAGATCGCTGCCAGTACCACCCAAGAACAAGCCATTCCCCGACCTGTCGTAGCTGTGGATATAGGCCAAGCCAAACTTGAATTTGCTGCTGGGCGCGATCGCCAACTGAACCATCCCGGAATAGTTGCCGGCAAAGAGGCCTGAGGTGGGATCGTTACCGGAACGGGCCAGATAACCCGTTGAGAGCTCGATCGTATCCGTGAGCTGAGTGCGCACGGCAAAACCCTGACTTGCCAAACCTTGGCGATAAATCGGGTTGCGCTCAGCAAAGCGGGAGAGGGCACCATTGGCACCACCGCCTGCTTCTAGACCCTGGTTGAAGGTGTCAGCATAAAAATGGTGTCCCCCCAGGTTCGCCATGACATAGCCCCGGGTTTTGTCGTTGACTGGGAAGTAGTAATGGAGGCGATCGATACCGACGTTGTTACCGCTGCGACCATCAAAAGCAAAGCGTCCCTCAAACGTGCCAATTTCATCAGCAAAGGAGTTTTCAATATTGCCAGAGGTCAGACGAGTGTAGAGACGGTCTTTACCACTAAAGGTGCTAACCAATTGCAACCGCACCCGATTGTGGAACACCAGCTCCGTTTCATCGGTGTTCGCCCCGTTGACGTTAGAGTCGCCAAAGCTATCGGCCAGGGTCGCGGTCACTTCACCCACCAGTTTGGTGGTGGTCGAGAACTGGTTGTCTTCCAAGAAGGTGACCCGTGACTCTAAACCATCAACCCGGCTGGAGAGGACAGACAGCTCTCCTTCGAAGTCTTCTGAAAGACGCTCCAAGGTGGACAGGTCATCAGGCAAGACGGCGTTGGGGTCAATCGCGGCAATCAGACGCTCAATTTGGCTAAAGCAGGCATTCAAACCCGCAGCAAACTCATAGCGGGTGAGGGGACGATTGCCCCGGAATGTGCCATTCGGGTAGCCCTTGAGGCAGTCGTAGCGACGCGCGAGATCATCCAGAGCTTGATACGCCCAGTCGCTGGGGTTCACATCGCTAAACTGGGAGGCCCCCACCGATTGCCGTTGGACGGTGCGGGACTGCCGATTGTAGGTATTGACTTGATCCAGCAGATCATTGACTGAACTGGTGCTTTGAGCCCAGGCAGGTTGGGCAAATAGTAGCGCACCAAGAAGAACGGGATATTTCACCCAAGCAGGTTGCAAACGTTGATTCACTAGGGACTCCTCAACACATCAGGACAGGGGAAGCGGGTCAATGCCGTATTTGTTAACGTCGCATTAACCCAAGTCAGGGAAGACATTAACGGTAGCATGCGCCGAGGATTTGTATCCGCCAATACGGATTAGCGATTTTTATGCAGGAGAAACATGCTTATAATGCACTTTGCGCAACAGGAATACGGAGACGGTCGCGTTACGGATGCCACTTAACCGAGCACAGTACAACGCCTAATCATCAAGCTGTTCAGGGGATGTCACTAAAACCATTCCTGCCGCTTCTGGCTCAAAGCCCTTGGGAAACTGAGTCTTGCACTTTCGTCTGTTCGCTTGTTTGGGTTCTACATTCATGACCTTTTCACAAACCTCTGGGTGAGTTGATTCATTTGCATATTTTGCACCGAAAAGTTTTGTTTTACTTAAGTCCACTTCGGTTAAGTTTGCACCGATCAAGTTTGCAGTTCTTAAATCCGCATCAGTCAAGTTCACCTCTGTTAAATTTGCGTTAGCTAAGTTTGCCTTTATTAAACCCGCATCAGTCAAGTTTGCCTTTATTAAATCCGCATCAGTCAAGTTTGCCCCTGTTAAATCCGAGTTAGTCAAGTTTGCCCCTGTTAAATCCGAGTTAGTCAAGTTTGCCCCTGTTAAATCCGAGTTAGTCAAGTTTGCCCCTATTAAATTCGAGTTAGTCAAGTTGGCGTTGATTAAATCCGCATCAGTCAAGTTTGCTTCCACTGATAGCTGAGATCCAGATAGATCGGCATTAGTTAAATCAATGTTAATTAGATTCGCACCTTTAAGTTCTGAATTAGTCAGATTGGCCCGCCTTAAGATAGCATCTTCAAAAACACTCTGATTGAGATTAACTGCTTCTAGCTGAATCCCTGGCAATAATGCAGACTCAAGATTTATCTCTTCTAAATCCATCTCAAGCAAGAGGCTTTTATCGAAGTTGAATCTATAAAATTTCTCCTTAAAGCATTGCAGTTCTGATATCTTCTTCTGTCTTTGCTCCTGGTTACATATCGGTGAATCGTTTGATTCTTTGGTTTCTTTGAACCTTCTTTCTATCTCATTGTTAGAGAAGATAAGATTTTGATTATACATAAACTTCAAAACCTGTGACTTTCTGACGGCATCTAATTGTCTGAAAGCAGCGTTGGATTCGGATGCCAAAAGCTTCTCGATCATCGTACTGTTTTTATCTCTAGTTTCTTGATGATCACTGCTTGATAGCAAATTAGAAGCGAAGTCAAAATAGGCATTGACCGTTTCTGTATTTTGGCGATCTTGGGCAATTTCTCGATTACTGATGTTCAGGTTACGCTGAAAGGTAAAACCAACCAAAGGGATGGCAACGAGTGTGCCGAAACTAACGATGAAGTTCCACAGTTGCTTATAGCGAGGAGGAGTGGTTGTGTCGGTTTTAAAGGGTTGGGGAATAGCAATATGGTAATGGTCATGTTCAGGTGGCACGAGTGCCCCTTGCCCTTGCCCCTCAGAAGTTTGCTCAACGGGTTCGTTTTGGGAACCTCGATCAATTACCATTTCGACGATTTTTAAGAGCTGAAACAACGAGGACTCGTTGTGATCTGGCTCAGAATCTGAATTTTTCGAGGTTCTCTTTTGCTGTTGAGCTTTAACCTCAATTTTCATCTCTTGGGCTTGAGGACTTTCTGTCAGCCACTGCCAAGATCTCTTTGATAAATCGTTTATTTTACCCAAGAACTCTCGGGTTTTTATAAGAGCATTTTCTGGACTATTTCGATGACACATCGCTTTGATTTTTGTGACATATTTCCCAATTCATTGGGCAGTTGTAGATGTCCTGTCATCCTGTCTCAAAACACACACAAGTCAATCAATAAACATTGCTTGATTGACTACAACACTTACTCACTCAATACAAGATAAAGACCGAGAACTGTAGGTTGGGCTGACAGAGGAAATCCAACACCACCAATGCTTTGGGTGAATGCTTTGGGCGATCATGTTGGATTTCGTCATCACTAAACTCACCCTACGAAATCATAAGGCAACAATCCGGACAGTTTGAAATCGTCAACGGTAGAATGGAGGCTTAAGCCTCCATATCAAAAACTGTCCGGAGTACGGATAAGGGGTTTAGGCAAAGCTTTATGCTTTGTCCTGTCTTTAGAAGCAATTTAAGTCAGGAGATCTTGAAGTTGAAACAAATCAGCTCATTAGAGGAGGAGGGGAGGATAAACGCCACCGATGCTTAAATCGTCTCCTTGCTGCTCTGTTGTGCTACCCATAAGCGGGTGGGTGGGGCGATCGCCGCTACTCGACTCCTTACGACGGTCTGGTGTCAATTTTTCGGGGTTAGCAGAGTGGTTTAAGCAAGGAACTTGAGACCCTGAACGGTAAGATGCGGATGATTGCATAAGTAAGTTAGACGATTGAGCAGAACTCGGGAATGCCAGCGGATAAGTGAGCCACGTGTGCCCCTGAACAATCCCTCATCTCTCGAACGTAGCGCAGTCCTGTCTCTACATGGCAGTGCATTTTGACGGAAAATTTGCGTTCACAGTTGTGCAATGTTGCTGAAGTTTCACGCCAATCGGAACCCCCAGAACATCCGATACGACAATACCTAACGCCAAAATGTTAAGATCTGTAACAGAAATCAACCTCTTAGCAGCTTGTGACTCAATCGGTAGCCCCCACACCCCCAGCCACCTCGCCCAGCGCTCAATATTGGCAATGGCGAGGTCATACCATCCATTACGTCCAAGCTGGCGCAAACCCGAACCAGCCGCCGCTGCTTCTGGTGCATGGCTTTGGCGCATCGACCGATCATTGGCGCAAAAATATTGCTGATCTGCAAGCGGACTTTGAAGTCTGGGCGATCGACCTCTTGGGCTTTGGGCGCTCAGCGAAGCCGGATTTGACCTATAGCGGCGATCTTTGGCGCGATCAGTTGCATGACTTTATTACGGAAAAGATTGGCCGCCCGGTAGTGCTGGTGGGCAACTCCCTGGGGGGTTATGCCAGCCTCTGTGTGGCGGCGCAACGCTCCACCTCAGCCGCAGGTTTAGTCTTACTCAACTGTGCGGGGCCATTTACCGAGTCCCCAGATACACCCCAGCCGCCGGCCTGGAAACAGGCGATCGGCACGCTGACCAAGCAGATCTTTTTGCAGCCCTGGGGCAGTTACTTGCTCTTTCAATATCTGCGTCAGCCCCGCACCATTCGCCGCACCCTGGAGCAGGTCTATGTCAATAAGGCAGCGGTGACGGATCAGTTGGTAGCAGATATTCGCCGTCCCTCGGATGATCCGGGGGCTTTGCAAGTGTTTGGTTCGGTGTTTAAGTCGCCCCAAGGCGAAAAGAATGATGTGCTGCTGCGGCAGTTGCAATGCCCGCTGTTGCTGCTCTGGGGCACAGGAGACCCATGGATGAAGGTGAGCGATCGCGCGCCCAAGTTTCGTGCGGCTTGTCCGGAGCTAACGGAATATTTCCTGGAGGCGGGTCATTGTCCCCATGATGAAGTGCCGGAACAGGTGGATCAGCATCTGCGGGATTGGGTGCAACAACTTGGAGTGGGTCAAACGCCCATAAATTAAGAACAATGCGGCATTGATTCCATTGCTCAATGTAGGTGGCCAAACAGAGCTGTTCAATCTGGCGGCTACGTTCAGATGGCGATTTGGTGGTATCGATTGAGAAAGATTGATGTGTCCCATGACTTTTGTGACAAATTGTCAAGAAAAGCTCACGGCAACTTTAGTCTGCCAGTTATGCATGTAATACTCTGACGGAGGGATAAAGTATACCCTAAACTTTCGCTAGATCACTGTTTTCAGTAATGTCAGTGTAAATTCTATCCGCATTAAGCTGACGCATTCTTCAGAAAGTCTGAATACATCAACTGAACAGTCCCATTCCTAAAATCTCTACCCGTAAAGAGGTTCAGGTTTCACCGCTCCTGAGTGTATTATCTCAATCGCCACTACCATGTCACCCAAACAAAACTCAGTTATGAAGTCATTACCGAGTCCATCTGCATTCAGGGTTGTTCTAAGAGTATTGCTGACTTTGCCCTGCTTGCTACCATCGAGCAGCGCGATCGCGCAACCACTGTTAGCGATTGAAGTAGAGGGAGAGCGCCCCTTGCCAGCGGCGCAGTCTGATGATGGTAGAAGGGAAGATTGTGAATTGCATGATCCACCTGATCCAAATAGTAGAGTTTTTCCTCCGGGGTACGACTTACAAAATCCCGAGAGTACGACGATTACCGCTGGTCATCAGTTAACGATTCCTCAAATCAACACCATCGTGTACGAAGGAAGCGACGCTATCTACAAAGACATCATACTAAAGGAAGAAATCGACACTATCTACAGAGACTATGCAGACAAGGATAATTTAGCACCTGAGCAACTTCAAGACTTACTCGATAGAATTACTCAGCTTTATCTTAATGAAGGATATTTAACCTCTAGGGCATACTTGCTTAAGCATCAAGCTCAAGAAGGTTACATCATCTATATTGTCGAAGGGCAACTACAAGGCATCATCTTAGAAGGTCGTCAACGACTCAATCAAAACTATCTTTGCGATCGCATTCAACTCGGGGTCAGTACCCCCCTAAATCTCCGCGATTTGGAAAGTCAGCTTCGCATCTTAAGAGAAAACCCTCAGCTCAAGCATGTTGAAGCCGATTTAGAGCGTGTTAATAGATATGATACTCAAGCTCAAGTCCGCCTCGGCTGTTCTGCTGAAACACAGTTAAATGTAGTCAGAGCTGACGATCGCGCCAATACTCCGCCAGGAGTGCCTGGACGAAGTTGTCTGGTTGTCCGTGTGGAGGAAAATCCCCCTTGGTTTGGTTATACCAGTGTTAATAATTATTCTACGCCTCCCGTCGGTTCCGAACAACTCAGTTTTGGACTGGGCTATCGGAATCTAACCGGTAGAGGAGATGATCTATTTGTTAACTATAGCCATACCACCACCAGTGGGGCTGACCTCAATAATTTTTCCTATCGTTTACCCTTAAGTGCAACCGATCGCGCTCTCTTCTTTCGCTTCACCAATGAGAAAAATCGTATCACCCAACCACTCTTTGATGTTCTGGGAATCCGAGGAACTAAAGATACCTTTGAAGTGAGCTATTATCAACCAATAATGCGAACTGATCGCGAACAGTTTTTCCTCTCTTTTGGTTTTTTTCGTCAACGAGGACAAACATTTGCCTTTGATTCGCCAACCCCTTTTGGGGCAGGGCCAGAAGCAGATGGTGTGAGCCGCACAAGTGTCTTGAATTTTGCACAAACGTATCTCAAACGTGATATCCATGGCTCACTTTTTCTGGGTTCACAATTTAATCTGGGCATGGATCTATTTGGTACAACTAGTAATCCTTCCCCGGTTCCTGATGGCAGCTTCGTGAACTGGATGGGGCAATTCCAACGCACCCAAGAACTCGGCCGTGATCATTTCTTTGTGGTTCGTGCCGATCTTCAGGTCAGTTTAAATAGCCTATTACCTGTGAATCAATTTGTGATTGGTGGTGGTCAATCAGTACGAGGCTATCGGCAAAATGCCCTATCTGGAGATAATGGTTTTCGAATCTCAATTGAAGATTACATTACCCTGGAGAGAGACTCCAGCGGTTCACCCCGATTTGATTTGATTCCTTTTTTTGATTTAGGTATGGTTTGGAACACCCCCAATAATCCAAATAAACTTTCTGATCAACGCTTCTTGATGAGTACTGGAATTGGAATTCAATGGACAAACTTTTCGGGTATCGAAGGATTAATGGTTAAAGCAGATTATGGCATCCCCCTGATTTTACTAGAAACTAGAGGCACGAATGCCCAAGATGAAGGGTTTCATTTTCAAGTTCGATATAACTATCAGTTTTAGTCTTTAGGAGACGCAATATGTACTCAAAGAATTGGTGCCGCTCTTCCCTGTTGGCGAGTTTAATGTTCTTGACGCTCAGTCAATCGTTAATGGGGCGATCGGTGTTCGGTCAGCCTATTCAAGCGGCTAACGATGGTACCGGAACTGTGGTTATCCAACAGGGCAATCAGTTTAATATTACGGGTGGCTCGTTCTCTAGTGACAATGCCAACTTATTCCACAGCCTAGAAAAATTCGGCTTGTCGGCTGACCAAATTGCGAATTTTATTGCTAATCCGCAATTACGCAATGTCCTAACCCGAATTGTGGGTGGACAGCCTTCTCTTGTCGATGGACTCATCCAAGTGACTGGAGGGAATCCCAACTTGTTTTTGATTAATCCTTCGGGTTTCATATTTGGCAGTAATGCACGTTTAAATGTCCCCTCTTCGTTCACCGCAACAACTTCCACAGCTTTGGGGTTTGAGAGCGGTCAATGGTTTGAAGTTTTTGATCAAAATGATTACGCTGCCCTCACTGGTGATCCCATTAGCTTCGAATTTAGTAGTACGAATCCAGGAAGTATTATTAATTCAGCTCAACTGATCACAGGCAATGGTGATTTGAGTTTAGTAGCAGGGAGTGTAATTAGTACAGGGGAGATCTCAGCCCCAGACAGTAATATCGCAATCGTATCGGTGCCGAATTCCAGTCGAGTTCGTTTGTCACAACCGGGTAATGTTTTAAGTTTAGTGATTGATCCCCCCCTGAATCAAAATGGTCAACCCTCACCCTTTACAGCCTTAGACTTACCAGATTTATTGACTGTCGGCACTGTTGATCCAGATGCCCAATTAGTTGTAGAACAAGATACGATTACTCTGGCAAATTTCAATATTCCTGTTGTGATGGGTGATGTATTAATTCAACACCTCAAGAGTAATAATGCTATTATCTCCAGTGACCAAAATTTAATCTTGCCAGAAAGCCAGTTGCAAACCACAGGAGACTTGGAATTATTTGCCCAGAATCAAATTATTGTGCGCGATCGCACCGCTGCTCCTGTGAATCTCAATAGTGGCGATGCTTTAACCCTACAAGGTGATCAAGGCATTGATGTTTTTGCCCTAAATAATAGTGCGAGTTCTCTACAGGCAGGAGACAATTTAATCTTGCGATCGGACGGTGAAATTATTGGAGATGCTCATTACTTCACCGGAGGAGATTTTCGGATTGAACAACTCGATACTCGCCTGGGCAGCTTTTTCAGTCCTTTAGACCCTGTGGTGCGGGCAAGTGGCGATGTGACGTTTGATAGTTACAGTGGAGCATCTCTACATATTCTGGCGGGGGGAACTGTCAATGTGACCGGCAACATTGAAATTACGGGCGTTGATACCTTGGCTAATAGTCTTCAGGAGACCATTACGTTATCGGACGGTACGAGCATCAATATCAACGGCAATACAGAAGCGACCTTAGATATTCGTGCTGGAACGACGGCATTTGGCACACCGGGTATTACTGGAGGAACGGGGGGATTTACTCCAGCCGCACCAGGTACAGCCGGAGCAGGTTCAGGCACGAGTATTTCTATCGGAAGCATCACCAACAACCAGGGAGGGCGTGTTTTTCTGTCCAATCAATATCAGTCTGATGCCACGTTGGCGGGTAGCTCCATCACGGTCGGGAATATTACCGGAGCAGGAAGTGATGTCACTATTGATTCCCGGAGTAATATCGTGGCGGGCACAATCGACACATCGTTTAATGGAGATGGGGGAAATGTCCGGTTACTCGCGGTTGGCGGCATTACGATTAGTAGTGTCAATGCCCAAGGGAATGGGGGAAATGGTGGAGATGTAAATGCCAGAACCTTTAATGTGTTTCGGAGCACGGGGACTTTTACCGATCAAAATGGGGTGAATGCCAGCATTTCGACCGCGGGCAATACGGGCGGCGCGATTATCATTACAGAAAACGGAGGAGATACGCCGTTTACGGTGGGTGATGCGAGTGCTAATGGTACAGCGGGGGCATTAACCACAGGGGCAGGTAATACGATTTTCCCCACCCGTCCTTTCACTGAATCCTATGTCCAGGGAAATAGTCCGAGTCAGATTGAAATCAATCGTTTAGAATCGGCGGCGGGGAGTGGCACAGGCAATAATGCGCCACCACAAAACTCGCCGCCTGTGTTCCCGAGTTTGGCGATTCCCGATAACGAGGTGAAAACCCTTGAGGATATTCAGCGCGATCTTAGCCAAGTGGAAGACGCGACGGGGGTCAAACCAGGGTTGATCTATGTCTCTTTCTGGCCGCGATCGGTGTCTAACCGTGACGCATGGCGCGATCGGCTTGAAACAACAAGCGCTTCCCAAATTCTTGAGGATGAATTGACGGGTTATCTGCAAGGCGAAGCCCATCAAAGTGTGGTGCAAGTTCGCGATAAGGAAAATACGCCTGATCCTACCCAAGAGCTAACCTCGCAACTGGAGTTAGTTTTAGTGACGAGTCAGGGTGTTCCGACCCGCGTCGTAGTTCCGGGAGAAACAGATTACAACACTGTCGTTGATACCATCCAAGCATTTCGGAATCAAATTATTTTTTCGGCTTCTGCTGGAGGCATCGGAGCAGATCAACAACAGAGTTCAGATATTCCTCTTGATGAACAACTTTATCAATGGCTCGTTCAACCTTTAAAAGAAACGGGAGCCTTAGAGGGAATTAGTAATCTAGTGTTTGTCATGGACTATGAGTTGAGTTCAATTCCCTTGGCAGCGCTGCGCAATCCGCAAACCAAACGATTTTTAATTGAGGATTATAGTTTGGGTTTAATGCCTAGCATGAGTCTTACAGATACCCGGTATCGAGATATTCGTGATTTTGAGGGTTTGATTATGGGGAGTGACCAAATCACCGGATCTCCTCAGCTACCCAGAGTTATAGATGAGCTTGACTATTTCACTAGAGAAAATAATGTTGAGATCAAAGACGAAGACGAAATCAATAGTGGCGAGAAGAAGGAATTACGGAGGATTGAGACGGAGATATTACGCAATGACGAATTTACAATTGGTAATTTTGAGTCTCAGCAAGCCCGTAATGCTTATGGTCTGGTTCACATTGCCACTCATGGGGTTTTTAGTCCAGAAAGTCCTCAAAATTCTTATCTTGAATTCAATGATGGTGTATTGAATTTTGACGATTTTCGTCGAATTAGCTTAAGGAATCGAGAATCCATTGAATTATTGGTTTTAAGTGCGTGTGAAACCAGTATTGGTAGTTCTGGTTCTAATCTAGGTTTCGCGGGTTATGCTCATCAAAGTGGCGTGAAATCTGTCTTAGGGAGTTTGTGGCCAGTAGATGATTTCTGGACGAGTCAATTGATGATGGGATTCTATGATCATCTTTTTACCTTCAATGAAACAACTCAAGAATATGATTCTGCCATTAAGGCAAAAGCATTGCAAAGCATACAAATTGATCTGTTGGAACAGGGACAATCGCCTTACTACTGGTCTGGTTTTACACTAGTGGGGAATCCTTGGTAACAGGGAAAATTGACCAGTTCTTCCTGATTATATGATTCAGTGCGGCTTAAAGTCCGCATTCATTGGAACGTAGAGATAGCCAAAGTCGGTCTTGTAGTTCTGACGAACCCTCATAAGCAGAAAATATCGTATATAAGGCATCTGCCCATAGAGGTGGAACATTTTCAGGCCAATCAAAATCGGACAATGCAAAGACGTCGGGTTGTGGTTCTTGAGTCAAATACAAGAATTTCTGTGTCACTGTTTGTTCCAGATTAAGCCCTAGAATATCAATGACTCCAAGTTGCTCAGCAATTTTACGCCGATCATCACCCGCGGCCATGATACGGAAAGGAATCACTTTTGTTCTCTTGACTTGCTCAGTCAACTCAGGTTGAGATGATGGAAACGTAATTGTATAGCTAATCTGAGCTATATAATTCCTTCCGGGTTCTAGTGGGTCTTGTTCATCCCAATAGGGTAAATATTGCAATATCCATTGTCCAGTCTCCTTCAGATCATTTTGCAGATAATTCCGGACTTGTGGCGCTTCACGACGGCGATCGTCATTCAGCGAAAAGCGGGTCACTGTGGCTTGGGTTTCAGCCGAATAAATTGTGACTTCGTTTACCGTAACGATCTTGTGTCGTGAATCCAATTCTGTCCCTTGCCACACTTTCCAAATAAAGGCAGGGCGCTCTGTCCATATTAGGTTAAATTGGAGTTTTTCCTCGTCTTCTGATTCATCAATACCTAGGGATGTTTGTATGTTAGTAATACCCAGATTGGTTTGGATTGAAGGTGCGATCGCACAGAAACCATCTCGTCGATTTCGATCTGTCCGCCGACGACCAAATAAGAAATCCCAAATTCCTTTTTCTTGTTCAATACTTTCCGAAAACTTAATTGCTTGCGCCGATTGTCCAATCGTCACCAGGGATTCATGACTGATTAGGATTGCTATCCCTAATATTGCGATAGATGATTTCTGAATGCAATTAATCATTAGTAGTATTTTTATCGACGTCAAGGTTTGACAAAAAATAGACCCAATATCTTGAACTAACTGTTAGCCAAAAGGTTAGCATAGGGAGTGCGATCGGAAGAATAAACGTTGTATTCAGTCCGACAAAGATCTGAATACTTAAAAGTATATACCCAATAGCCAAGGTCGTAACTAGACCGATCGCTTGTTTGTTGTGCTTAGGCGTTTTTCCTTTTTCAAGATATTTCAAGAAAAGCTTACCTAAGACAAGTGCTGCAAAGATAAAAACAAAATCAGGCAGGTCATATAGGCGACGTCCAGATAGAAGGTGATGAATTACATAAGCATTAACTTCATCTACTGTAAAGCTCTCATCATATACTTCTATAGCTTCATCATCATAGATGCCCACCTGTACAGCCTTCTTGTTGCGCCAGTATTTTACAGACAAAGGAAGAGGATGATTTATATTACTTGAATCCGATTCATTACCATACTCTCCAGGAATAACCATAAAAATTGATCCTTGATCTTCATCTGATTCAAGAAATTCTAAAGATTGAATTGGTCTATAAATATGCTGAGAATCGATAGAAAAGTCAATTAACGGACAGTCTCTCAAGTCTCTCAGTGGGCTATCGGAACAATTACCATACGTATTTGTGCTTTCGAGGATTGTGCGCAAAGATCTTTGAGTTGTTTGTAGTTGATGCTGCACTGCAATCATGAAGCCGAGTGGACAATTAATATCTTCTCCCGAATCAAGATCGGACTGATCAGAATTACTTAAATTTTGCTGTTGTGCCAGTTTACGCAAACATTCATAGGTCGGTACTTCTAACTGCCATGCTGGTGAGGGCATTAAATCTGAATATCCAGTCGTCACTTCTATATTCCCATCATCATCTGTACTCTCACCATTATCTACATTTTTATCATCTCTCCAATTTTCATTATCTTGTGTCAGAGCAGAAGTGATTTTAGTGGAACGTGTTTCTGAATAAAAGCGTGGAGTTTTAATAACTAGAGAGTCATGAGCTGATTTAATAACATCTCTTAACGCCTCATCATCTTCTCTATGGGTTGGTTCATCAAGAACATAGTTAATTGAAGTCACTGAATGTGCAGGAGAAATTTTAGGGATATGTGAAACAACTTTTCCCAAATATTTTCGATCAAGGGGTTCATGTTTTTCAGGAGGAATAGCTTCTTTGATCAGGGACTCATTATCAATATGAACAACAGTGATTGGTTCGATCTCGCTAGGATTTTGATTTGTAAGTTGTCGATATACAGACTGAGTCAGAAATCGAAAGTCTAGCAATAACGAGCGAACTGGTACCGTCGCACTCAAAAACATCAGGAACAGCGTTATCAAAAACACTCTTGATTCTGAATGCTTGCGATAGCTTTTGACTGCTAGTTTCAGCAGGTTTTTAACAGATTGATCAGAGCCCAACTTGATCTGTTCAACCTTTTGCCACTTTGAAATAGCTTTAATTTCCCTTCCAGTTAAATACTGATCAACATCCCAGAAAAAGTTGATGATGCGTTTAGTGATACTTTGCTTTTTCTTTCCCCCACCTTTCGCCAGAGCTTCTTCAAACCGAAACAGCTTAAGATCAAGATCATAACGAGTCACAATATTGTCATTAGGAATCCCTAGATAAAGTGCAATGGGAAAGTTTTCTCGGATATCGCACTTCAGAACAGGTTTTTGCTTGGGTTCATCCATTGAAACTTGCGCAGATACATACTTGTAGAGGTCTAGTATGCCAATAACAGAGCCGGAATTAGCTGCACCACCTTTTAAGCCATTAAGAAGATGATGAGTAAACAAGCTATTTTCCGGATACTTGGGGATAATCAAAGATTTTTTATCACTTTCTGAGGCGGCTAAGATGACTCGACCCACACCTTGTCCTAAAGCATCATAATACTGATCTGACAATCCTTCTTTGAGGTCAACGTCCTCTATCCCCTTAGCCGTTTGTCCAATGCCCCCTGCATGACAGCAATCTAGAATGACAACCAATTTGCGTGCTGGAATGCGACTTAGTAGATCGGTAAACTCATGACTCGAAATACAAGTCTCGTAAATATTTTGATTCGATCCTCTCTTAGCATCATAGGGTAATAGATATTCTCCAGAAGATCCTCCTCTCTTGATTCGAAAGCCATGACCTGAAAAGTAAATCAATACTGTTGATTCTTCACTACAGGTACTTAATCTGGCGAATTTTTCCCGAATCGCCCCTCGTGTTGCTTCTTGATCCAAAAGCTTATGGACATTACTCGATTTATAGCCACAAAAACCAGGATCTGTGAGAATTTCACAAATGTCATCAACATCTTTACTGACTATATCTAAAACACGGATATTAGTATCGGCATAGTGAGAAATCCCAATTGCCAAAACATGAGCATTTTCAAAACCGGACATAAGACAAAATCCTCGGGTAAAAACTATTTTTTCTGGTGGTATTAATCTTCAGTGGTGAAGTTAGGGGAGCTGATATTATTGATCGCGTTTCGACTGGCTTCTGCCCCAAATCCCCAAGCAATTAAAGCAAAATAATCTTGCCAGCGATTGGCTCCAAAGGTTGGCTTATCGATATAAAGTTCATGGAAGCCAATCCAAACCAGTAAAACGACACTCACAGAATTACTAATCAAACTAAAGAGTTGAAGGCGACGTTGAGCGTTAAAAACAGTCTTTGAGTGCACCGCTTGAGATGAGGTTTCGGTGAGTAGTGGCGCATTTCCGATGTTTACAGGGTAATTCATTCCGCTCTTGAAGATAATGCCTTTTGCATTAATTTCATTATTTAGCTGCTCAATGATTGAGTTTAACCTTTGACTCAGATTTTCATCATCAATACTTGGATGATCTGGATCAAGTGCTCTTATCTCTTGGTGGAGTACCTCTATATCTGACTGTAAGGGATGACTCTCTTGAGCATTTAGCTCTTCCAATGCATCATCAATCAGCTTTAATTTATTTTCGTAGGATAAGAACTGCTCGACTTGCACAGATATACTTGTTAAGCCTTCTTGCAGCTTTTGTAGGTTCCTCTCATGAATGGCTGTGGATAAAAGTTGATCGATTTTTTGAGTGAATTTTAGCTGATGGTGTTGAGGCAAGTCTTCAATATATTCTGTTTTAAGGATATTGATGTGATCTAGTTGTTTCAACCAATCTGTTCGATGTTCCAACCAAAGATCAAAAAGATTTTCAGCTTGCTCGATCGCATTTTTAGCCTTCTCTAACTGGGTGCGAGCACAGGCCCACTTCATTTGTTGAATATGTTTTTCAATCTTTATATTAAATTGCTCAGGCAGTTCTGAGCTTTGAGCTTGCAAACGTTCAGCACGAAAGAGCAACCGATCGCGCCAACGATCTTGTTTACGATACCAATACAGACCAAATCCCAGGCTTGTTCCTGTGAGTAAAATCAGGATAGGAAACAATGCCGGATCTTTAACAGTCACAGTGACTGGAACTGTAAGATAATTCGCTCCTTGGATCAGGAGAAGTTTGCCCTTATACTCTCCACTTTGCTCAGCTTCACTCAGATCAAAGTTTAGATTGAATTGAATAAATTTCTCTTCGTTAGCGGATTCTATCTTAACAGGCTCGACTTTTTGACCTGATGCAGGAAAAATGAATTGCTCATCTGTTCGATACAAATCCAACGACTGTGCTTCTAACAATGGGGAGCCTTCCAAGACAGGAACAATAATCTGACGAGTAATAGCGCGATCGCGCCGTGTTCCGGATACTTTAATCTGTTCTGGTTCAATCGTTAAATTTGGTTGAGCATAACCGATTTGGGGTATGACGTTGAGTAATAGGACAAGACTTGCCACCCAGAACTTTTTTCTGTATAAACATTTGCTGGGACAAAATGACATGATTCGATCAAAAAATTCGACTTAATTCAAGATTACATTCGTGTTGTCAGGAGCAAAGAATAGACTTTCCATAGATCCAACGATACCCCAATCGCGCCCGTTTCACACATTAATTCAGACAACTTGCAACTCCCTCTGCCTGGGCGTTGACCAGAACAGTGATGACTCGATGTGATTGATCGTGCTTTATCGCCATGCCAGGGGCGATCGCCATGGGAAAATAGATCCTGTTGTTCTCACCCGATTTTGAACCGTGAGCAAAATGGAGTTTGTGTTGGCTTCCGCCTCAGTCGCTCGCCGTCAACTGCTGAACCAAGCAGGGATTACGGCGATCGCCCACCAAAGCAATTTTGATGAATCCACAATCACCCTCACCGACCCTGAAGCCCTCGTCAACGCCTTAGCCCAATGCAAAGCTGAGGTCGTCGCGCCGCAATTCCCCCAGGCATTGGTGCTCGGCTGTGACTCGGTGCTGGCCCTCAACGGTGAGATTCACGGTAAACCTGAGTCCCCAGCAGTGGCGATCGCCCGCTGGCAGCAGATGCGGGGCCAGGTGGGTCAACTCTACACCGGCCATGCCCTCCTCGACCCAGCTCAGGGCAAACGCAGGGTTCGCTGTGGCATCACTCAGGTGCATTTTGCCCCGATCACCGATCCGATCATTAAAGCCTACGTCGCCACGGGGGAACCGCTCCATTGCGCGGGCTGCTTTGCCATTGATGGCCAGGGCGGGCTGTTTGTCCAGAAGCTCGAAGGCTGCCACACCAATGTGATGGGGCTGAGCCTGCCGCTGTTGCACGAGATGCTCAATGAGCTGGGTTATAGCATTGTGGACTTTTGGCAGCCGAAATCCTGATTTCCTTATTCTGCCTTGGTAAGCGCCTGCTGAGCAACTTGAGCATAGACCGTATTGAGATACTGTTGCACCGCCGCCGCCTCTGCGGTGGGAAAGGGGGGCATGCTGAGGCGATCCAGCAGCGCTTGGGGATCGGTTTGCGGCTCGATTTTAACCAGCTTGGGATCCAGGCGCTCATTGTAAGACCAGAACCGTTCCAAAACAATGGGATTGCTCGCCTTGCGATCGCGGGCTCGGTTCGACTTGACCCAGGAGCGGCGGACGCTACGCGAACTCTTGGCCCGTAATTGGCGCAGGGCTTCGAGGATTTGAATCTTGGTACGCCCCCGCAACTGAAAAATCACAAACGGGTCTTCACTGAAGCGATCGGCCAACTGGTAATAGACCGCGCCAATATGTTTGCAGGGATTGGCTTTATCGAGACAGGTGCAACGGGAATGCACTTCAGAGAGCGTAAAGGGAAAGAGGCTCAAGCCACCGGCTGTAAAGACCTGCTCAATATCGCTGGGCATCTCGCCGGCCAGTAACTCAGCTGAGTAGAGTGCTTTTTTGGAGAGCGAGTCCACCACATAATGCCAATCTTCCTTACTAAAGGGATTCAGAGACATGGTGACTTGATAGGGCTCCGCATCCGAGCCTTTTACCTTGGCAATCACCCGTGGGCCCTGAAACTCAATCTTGAGCACATTGCCCTCGTTGGCGTAGCGACGGGCTCGTTCGAGGCGTTTCTTAAATCGATAGGAATCAAGCAGTTCGAGCCAACGCTCGACCCACCATTCTCGCTTTTCAAGGGTGTAGGTCATGGGTTGAGTTCAGGGGTCAGAGTTCAAAGTTCAAAGTTTAGGGGCAAAGGGGAAGGGTGAAAGGGTTCAGAGTTTAGGGGGCAAGGTTCAGAAGTTTGAAACAACTCTGAACTTCCAAGAGCATCCCCTCTCGGGAGGGGCGGTCAAGCGTAGCGTAGAACGGGGTGGGTAGGGTGCGCTGGGTCCCCTGTAGCAGGGGTTCTTAAGACATACATAATACAACGCCAAACTCATTCAGTCGCCTCAAACGCATCCGGGAATTCCTCTGCTGGCTCAGGCTGGGCATCAGCGGCCTCTGCAGTCGGTAGGTTCTGGGCCCGGTAGAAGGTCTCTAGACTGGCGCGATCGCCCACAAACCGCCAATGCCAGGGTTCATAGGCAATCCCCTGGATATTATCCGGCAGAAACGAGAGCTCAAAACTATAACGAGCAGCATTCTTTGCGAGCCATGCAAAAGCCGGAGTGTTTTCAAAGCTCTCACTTAAATGGGTATGGGGCAAGTTGGTATCACCAATATCAATAGCATAGCCTGTATGGTGTTCGCTGAAGCCAGGAGGAGCACTCACTTCAGCACGCTTGGACGCATCCTGATTCCGCTGGGCCTTGACCTCGAAAAAGAGATATTCCTGCTCCTCAACCGTGCGATACCCTGAGAGCGCAGCCAGATAAATACCGTTCGCTCGGGCATCAGCGGCCATGGCTTGATATCGTTCCGCTGCGGCGGCCTGTAGCCGGATACGGCCATCTGCCGTCACGTTGACCAAGTCCGCTTCACTGGCCTCGTCGTAGGGCAAATGCCCCAACACATTGTCCAAGGCCAAGTCTTCTGTTGGTGCAGGTTCATCGATCACCTCCAGCTCCGGGCTAGCCGTCACTAGATTGTCCTGGAGTCGCCACCACCAAAAGACGGCTCCCATCGTGATCGTGCTGCTGCCCAAAAACAGAGCCAAACCGATCTGGAGCCAGGAGACACCAGACGATCGCCGACCCGGAACATCCCGAGTTGCGATGGGAATATCATCACTCGCCGATTTAGAAGTACGGGGCGGCTTGAGCACAGGCAAGGCAAAACTCTCTAAGGTCATCACCAACTTACAGCACTGATTCAGCTTCATCCTGAAAGGATACGGAACAAACCTTCCGGGCCCGTACCTCTCAAGAGCTGCGACCGGAACAACCCAGTTGCTGTAAGCTCTGCTTAAAACTCTAACCCAAGACGCGATAAGATGAACACTGCCATTTTTCCGGCAGGAGGGATCGTCTATCATGCAACCAAAACTTATTATTCACGGCGGCGCAGGCAGTTCGCTACAGGGCAAAGGCGGCTTAGCTGCGGTGCGTCAGTTATTGCACCAGATTGCCAGTGACGTGTATCAAGCCCTCGACCAAGGCATGAGTGCAACTGAGGCAGTGGTCTTGGGCTGCCAGTTGCTAGAAGATGAGCCCCGCTTTAACGCAGGCACCGGGTCGGTGCTCCAGTCCGATGGTCAGGTGCGCATGAGTGCCTCGCTCATGGATGGGGCCAGCCAATGTTTTAGCGGCGTGATCAATGTTGCGAAGATCAAAAACCCGATCCAGGTGGCGCAGGTGTTGCAGCGGGAGCGCGATCGCGTCCTCTCCGACATCGGTGCAGCAGAACTCGTGCGGGAGCTCCAGATGCCGATTCACAACCCCCTCACCGATCTGCGCTTAAACGAATGGCTCGAAGAGCGCAAGGGCAACTTTGACAAAACCATGGCGACTGTGGTGGCTGAACCCACCGGTGCTGAATCGGTAGATGCTGGACGCGGCACGATCGGCGTGGTTGTTCTCGATCAGGCAGGCAAGATTGCCGCAGGTACGTCCACGGGTGGCAAAGGTTTTGAGCGGATTGGGCGGGTCAGCGACTCGGCGATGCCAGCGGGAAATTATGCCAATGCTCAAGCGGGGGTGAGCTGTACGGGCATCGGGGAAGACATTATCAATGAATGCTTGGCGGCCAAGGTGGTGATTCGTACCACGGATGGGCTCCCCTTGACAGCGGCGATCGAAAAGTCGATGGCAGAGGCGAAGGAACGGGGCTGTGATTTGGGGGCGATCGCCCTTGATGCCCAGGGCAATATTGCTTGGGGCAAAACCAGTGAAATTCTCCTGGCGGCTTACCATACCGGGACGGCGATCGGCGATACGTTGGAATGGGCGGAAGACGAGTTGATGGGGTCAATTTGGGTTTAACAATAACAAGTAAAAAGTAACGAGTAACAAGCTGGAGATTAGGATACATCATTTGGGAAACTCGAAAAATTCAGATTCCGAGCCAGATAGCAACGAGTCCTCGTTGTTTCAGCTCTCAAAAATCGCCAAAATGGCAATTAATCGAGGTTCCCATTTGTAATATGAAATACTTTTGTTTATGGACATTAGAGCTTGGACGCCTTTAGTCCATTTGCATCAAGGTAAAGATATGTAATATTGTGAATAATTTGCAAGGCTTTCTGACAGATACGTTAAGGGAAAGGCAATTTTCAATGCAATAGTCCATTGAGGTACACATGTATTATTTTTATTCTATCTTGAGTTTTTCACTACTTACTCAGCTAGCAGCTTCAATTTTTTTTCCAGCTTATGGCATTGTATTCGGAGTTAAATCTCGGGCTTCTGGGGGATTAAATGTATCAAGCCCACCATCCGTCTTATATACCTTTGAAGAAGATGGCTCAAACTTCTCGGAAATAGGTATACTCACGTTAAGTGGAACAGCTATCGACGTAGATGGTTTGGCTATATCAAGAGATTTTGGCTTAATCGGTTTCCATGTCAAGCAAAACCAATCCCAGCTACTTTCTATTGATCCATTAACAGCAGTCACAACAGCAATTGGAGACCCAATCCTAGGGCGAGAAATTCGTGGGGCAACCTTTGATCTCCAAGAGAATCTGCTCACTATAGATGTTACAGAGAATGAATTAATATCTATTGATCCTTTATCTGGAGCAATCTTAAATCAACTGAGTCTTTCAGAAGATATCCGTAATCCCACTGATATTGCCGTTGATTTGGATGGAAACTTTTTTGTGTCGAGCAGTAGTAAAGTCAGCAGCCTAAACAGGGAAACGGGTATTCTTTCCGATGTTTTTATTGATCCAAGCTTAGCTTACGCTGGAATCACTTTTTCCGAGGTTGAAGGGAATTCTAAAATCTTTGGCTATGAAATCAATTCTACTGATGATGTTTTCAGTTTAACGCTACCTGAATTCAATCGCTCTACTGTATACTCTCACATCATCCCTCGCTTCAACTCAGGTCGTGGTGACTTAGCTTCGGTTCTACCAACTCAACCTATCAATGAACCCTCAGGGTCTGTTCCTGAACCTTCTACTTTACTAGGACTAATTTCACTGCTTTCACTAGCAAGGGTCTTCAATCGTCAATAGAATACCGCAGGAAACAGAAACAATTCAGGCATAGGAGGGACGAGGGCTGAGCTTGTTAAAACCCGGTCGCTCAGACTTCGACAAGCTCAGTCTTCACTATCTTCTTGGTTCTATACAATCAAAATTTAATGTCAGACCCATTCCCTTATCCCAGTCTTAAAACTCCTCCACCAACGCCCAGCCCTCCGGGCAGCTAAAGGTGTCTAAGTCCTCCGGTATCGACAGCACTTCAGGGAGCAATGACGTGGCAGTATTACTCTGGCAGAGGCGTCTGTCAGTCGATAAACCGTCTTCAGAATTGGCCGCCACAACCCCCAAATAGCTCCTCAGATCTGGCAGTTTAGCCTGGGCAAACACCACCACACCAGATTGAACTAAGTGGGCACTGTAGTCGTAATCATCTTGCGCTAACCGGATACCAATGCCAAGGTCAGCCAGATCCGTCGTAAATTCTTCCTCTTCTAGATAGTAAGCTTGCTGAGCCCGCAGAAAGGCCCTCAGGTTATTCTGCGCCCTAGACTGTAGCGGAGCAACGTTTGCCTCCTGCTCACTTGGGTACGCCAAACTTAACTGGGCCCCGTCCGCCCCCATAAACTGCGCATTACCAATAATCGCCCGAGTGAAGTTGGCTCGATCAAGCTGGCTATTGCTGAGATCTGCCCCTTGCAATTGGGCATAGGTCAAACAAGCCCCCGTCAGATTCGCGTTGCGCAGATCGGCATTTTGCAGATTAACCCCGATCAGCGATGCGCCCTTGAGGCTGGCCCCCGAGAGGTTGGCCCCGGCTAAGTTGGCAAAGACTAAGCTATCTTCAGGAAATTCATTCGTATCATCTAAGCTCGGTGGGTTCGTGTCGGTACAAAAAGCCGCTTGGAAGAACAGACCGTAGAACGCAAATGAACTTTCCGACAACGCGTCGAGTCCCAGCGTCCGTAAATCAACCCCCGCAAATTTGGCATAGTCCAAGCGTGCATCCTGGAGGTTAGCCCCCCGCAAATCAACGCCGGCCAAGTCAGCTTCGGCTAGGTTGGTCGCCTGGAGTTGCACGTTTTGCAACGTAACATTGACCAGTTCCGCCTCTCGTAAGTAAGCACCGATGAGGTTCGCCCCCGTTAGCTGGGCATCTTCCAGAATCGTGCGGTACAGATAAGCTCGGCTTAGCTGGGCGTTAGTGAGATTCGCGTCCGTCAGGTTAGCCGAACCGAGATTAGCTCCGGTGAGGATCGCCCCGCTCAAGTTCGCGTTGATCAGGTTCGCCCCGAACAGATTGGCGTCGGTTAAATCTGCCCCGCTGAGATCGCAATTGGGACATTGATTGGTGTTTTGGAGTCGTTGCAGATGGGCAGGACTCGCCGCCCAGGCGGGCAGTGCGAAACCAGCGAGACTGCTGCTGATGAGTAGTGCGATCCAGCTAGAGCGTTGCATTGTGATCCCTCCAAATGAAATTGGGTGTTTGAGTGATGCAGTTTAAAAGTGTGGCTCAAAAACCCCTACCCAAGGCGGGCGAGACGCCCGTGCTACAGGATCTAAGAGCGTAAAAACCGTAGCACAGGCGGTCAGTGAGCTTGTCGAATCTGCATCCTGCCTGCCACCGATCAATGATGTTCCTGGACCATGTTTTCCTGGATTATTCTAAATCCCTAACCGCTGAAACACTTCATCGAGGTGCTTGAGATGGGTTTTGGTGTCAAAACAAGCGGCAATTTCTGCGGTGTTGAGGTGTTGAGTAATTTGGGTATCCGCTTCGACCAGCGCCCGGAAATTGCCACCCTCTGTGTTCCAAGCCTGGTGGGCACAGCCCTGTACTAAACCGTAGGCATCTTCTCGTGTTAAACCCTTCTCGACGAGGGCTAGAAGTACCCGCTGGCTAAAGATCACACCGCCATAGACATTCATGTTCCGCGCCATGTTCTCGGGGTAAACCAGCAGATTCTGCACCAGTTTGATCAGCTCGTTGAGCATGAAATGGAGCAGAATACAGCTATCGGGCAGAATCACTCGCTCAACGGAGCTGTGGGAAATATCCCGCTCGTGCCAGAGGGCGACATTTTCCAGCGCCGCCATGGCGTTGCCCCGAATGATCCGGGCCATGCCGGTCAGGCGCTCAGAGCGAATGGGGTTGCGCTTGTGGGGCATGGCGGAGGAGCCCTTTTGTTTTTTTGAGAAAAATTCTTCCACTTCCAAAAGATCAGTACGCTGTAGGTTGCGGATTTCCACGGCAAAGCGTTCGATCGAGGCGGCTATCAGGGCCAATTGCTGGACAAAGTTAGCATGACGATCGCGCGAAATAACCTGGGTCGATGCACAGTCGGGTTTGAGGTTGAGCAGTTGACAGGTGATCGCCTCCACCCGCGGCTCAATGTTGCCATAGGTTCCCACTGCCCCCGAGACCTGTCCCACGGCAATCTCTTCCCGCAGGCGCACCAGGCGCTCCCGCCCCCGCTGCACCTCAGCCAGCCAACCCGCGAGCTTAAAGCCAAAGGTCATCGGCTCGGCATGGATGCCGTGGGAGCGGCCCACCATGACGGTATAGCGATGCTGCTGAGCTTGGTAGCGAATCGCCTGGAGCAGCTCCTCGACTTGATTCAAAATTAGATTCAGGCTAGCCACCATCTGCAAGGCGAGCCCGGTATCCAGCACATCAGAGCTGGTCATGCCCAAATGAATGTAGCGTCCGGCATCCCCCACGTATTCATTGACATTGGTCAAAAAGGCGATCACATCATGGCGGACTTCCGCTTCGATTTCGAGGATGCGATCGGGGTCAAAGTCTGCTTTTTCTTTAATCTCAGCGACCGCCTCTGCGGGAATATGCCCCAACTGGGCTTGAGCTTCACAGACCGCGATCTCGACCTGGAGCCAGGTTTTAAACTTGTAGGCATCGGTCCAAAGGTTGCCCATTTCAGGCAGGGTGTAGCGTTCGATCACGGTTTTTGCAGCAGTTTGGCACAACCGGATCATTGTACAGTTTGCCGCTGATGGTTCAGCCAGCACGGTTACGAACTGTGATAAGGAACGTTATTTTGTGCTGGGCAACAAGCAATAAACTCCTAAAGAAACCTGATACCAAATCCGAAAAGTAAAGGCAGAATAAGCAGGGATGAGGGCTGAGCTTGTCGAAGCCCGGACGCTCTGACTTCGATAGGCTCAGTCTTCGCTAGTATTCTGCACTTTTATGTTGGTGTATGCGAGCCGGATTTACTTTGAAAATAGACAATATTAATACTCTTGCACCAAGTCAATGAAGCTAGCGAGATCCCCCCGGCTACGCCGACCCCCTTGGTAAGGGGGTTTTCATCGTTGGGGGTGACAGTCCGTCATGACTCGTTGGTATGA
>JBCDEB010000066.1:0-35605 GCA_039180005.1 Cyanobacteria bacterium P01_G01_bin.54
AAACTCACTGAAATCAACAATACTGGCTCCGATATTGCCGGAGTCTGAGGGGGCAATTTCCCCCTCAGCGGGAGGTGTCGGGGGGCTGGTCCCCTGATAACCGGGTTTGAAAACGAGATTTCAACGCTTTGAGGAATGCGATCGCTTCGCTTATCCAGAACTCAGGTAACTTAGATGCAGTTTGCAAGGATGGCTTGTTTTTGCTGTTTTGTCTGAACTACCCTTTACCCTTTGCCCCTGCCCCTTTCCCCGAATGAATTCTTCTCCTCGCTGGCTGGCCTACCAAGCTCTCTGGCAGATTACTCGTCAAGGCACGTATACCGATGTGGCGCTCGATCGGGTGTTGCAAATGCCTCCGTCTGCTGAGCTTACGTCCCGCGATCGCGCCTTCATCACTGAATTGGTCTATGGTGCCGTGCGCCGTCAACGTACGCTGGATGCTCTGATCGATCAACTAGGTAAGCGCCCCGCAGCCAAGCAGCCCCCCAAGCTCCGTTTGGTGCTGCATCTCGGGCTGTACCAGTTGCGCTATCTGGATCAGGTACCCGACTCGGCAGCGGTGAATACCAGCGTGGAGCTGGCGAAGCAACTCAAGCTCCAACGCCTTTCTGGGGTTGTCAATGGCCTACTGCGCCATTATTTGCGCCAGTCCTCGGGCGGTCAGGCGGTTCTAGAACTCCCTGATGATCCGGTCACACGACTGGGTATTCAGTACAGTTTCCCCGATTGGCTGATCGCCCAATGGTTGCAGGATTATGGTCGGGTGGCAACGGAGCAGTTGTGCGATTGGTTCAATCAAGCGGCGACTCTTGATCTGCGCGTGAACCCATTGCAAACGACGCGATCGCACCTCCAAGCCCAACTCAAGGCCGCTGACGTGCTGACTCAATCTGTGGCCGCTGTGCCCCAAGCCCTGCGCCTGGTCAGCTCACCGGGGGCAATTCCTCAGTTGCCAGGTTTTAAGGAAGGATATTGGCTGGTTCAGGAGAGTAGCGCCCAACTGGTCGGCCATTTGCTTGACCCCCAACCGGGTGAAACCGTCATTGATGCTTGTGCGGCACCGGGCGGCAAAACCACCCATTTAGCGGAGTTGATGCAGAATCAAGGGACAATTATCGCGGGCGATCGCAGCCGCCACCGCCTCCAGAAGGTCAGTGCTAATGCCGCTCGTCTCGGCCTGACGATCATTCAAACCCGCCTGGGCGATAGCACCCAGCTCCAGCCAGAGCTCACCGAGGGGATTTGGGTCGATCGCGTCTTGCTCGATGTCCCCTGCTCTGGCCTCGGCACCTTGCACCGCCACCCCGATATTCGCTGGCGGCAAACCCCCGACACAATTACCGAGCTAGCCCAACTCCAACGCCAACTACTCCAGCAGGGCAGCACCTGGCTCAAACCCGGCGGGCGCTTAGTCTATGCCACCTGTACGCTCAATCCCCAGGAGAATGAGCAGATTGTTGAGCCATTCCTGGCCAGTCACCCGAATTGGCAGATCTGGCGACCGCCCATAGACAGTGTGCTCGCGCCCTTTGTGCAACCAGAAGGGTGGCTCAAAGTACTGCCCCACCAGCACCGGATGGATGGTTTCTTTATAGTGGCGCTATATTACGTAGCGTAAGGTGACACTTCACAGTTTGAGGCGATCGCTGCACACATAACTTGAGTTCTGGATAAGCGAAGCGATCGCATTCCTCAAAGCCTTTGAATCTCGTTGTCAAACCCGTTTGTCAGGGATACAGCCCCTCGATACCTCCCGCTGAGGGGGAGAGGGCTCCCGACAGGCTCCGGCAATATCGGAGCCAGTATTGTTGATTTCATTGAGTTTTACAAGCTTTCGTGCCCTTGGCTTAACCGAAACTCAGGTTACATACACTGAAGAAAAAATCCAAAGATTCCGCTGTAGGAAGCATGCGGCTCCAGCATTGTGAAAATAATCAATCCAATAAACCCATTCTATCCGGCCAATTGAGCGCAGAAACCCGTAGCGCAGGTGGTCAGTGAGCTTGTCAAATCTGCGTCCCGCCTGCCCGAGGAATAATCAGTAGATTATCTCTCCCTACGCTTTGCGGATTTGTATAGCCCTCTTTTGTCACTCTGGCGGTAGAATAAAATCGCCAAATCCTGAAAGACCTTCAGTATATGGGTTTGAGCAGTTTCAAACTGATAGAAACTCAAAATGAGCTCGTTTTCCTGAAATCTTTGTATATCAAGGGTTCTGGAATTCTCCCTCCCGAAAGTGACAAAAGAGGGATAATCAGACCTTACTTGATTGGCAATTTGAGTTGTATTATTATCATTGACTTGCGACAGTAGGGAACGCATATCATCAAACTCGTGGTTCAACATGAAGTAGAATCTATAGAAATCAGAGTTTTGTAAATAAGTCTCGCTTTTTATTTTGACACTCAGACGATTTAAGAAAAGCTCATCAATAGCGTTAGAAGTCTCTGGTTCAAGCTCAGTCTTTTGTGAGCGAATTTCTCTAAAGAGTAGCGATAGTGGTTTATTGATAATTGTACTAATTTCATCAATGAATTCAATAGACTGATGTCGGAGCGTATCACGCCGAGTTCGGAGATAATTTAGATAGCCAAAGACACCTGTACCGATCACGACCAGTAACAGTTTGGGAATAAAGTCTAGTAGAATATCCATGCTCCCTCAAGGTCGCCACTTATTCAGCTTCGTTACCACCTGCTCCAATTGCTGAATATACAACTCCAGTCCTAAATTATGTTCTGTCAATACCGAGAGCACCTGTTCCATTTCCGTTTCGCGGGCTTGGCGTTCCTTGAGGAGACGATCGAACTCACTCAAAAAGCGTTGAATATAGTCATTGATTTGCTGCTCCGCCAGGCCAAAGTCCTCGGCAATTTGGCGACGAATCACCCGCTCGACAATGATTAAACTGCCCTTGGTTTGAGCTTCCAGCTCTAGCTCGATCGCCTTAAATGTTTGACGCAGATCGATCTCGTAGTAAGAGCGGCGATCGTCCACTTGGATATCCACCTCGTAGTCCCGGCAGAGGGCTTTTTTTCGCTCCCTGGTCCAACGGGTATAGTTCTCCGTCTGTTGTTGGACTTGGGTATCAATGCCATTAAAGTCAAAGCCCAGAATCTGAATCGGATTCACGTTGAGCGAGAGTTCCAAGGCTTCCCCCAGGTATTCAGAAATCTCATCGGAAATCTGTTGAATCCGGGTTTGAATTTCCGTGACTAAAGCTTGACGAATCTCAGTTCCTTTTTGGGAAAGAGCATCATGGGTATTCGTCCACCAATCTTTAATGAGCACCGCACAAAAGCGATTGATTTCCTGGCGCACCTGCTCCACCTCCTCCTCCGTATGGCAGAGAATTGCATAGGGGTTATCTGGATCTTCTAGTACCGTCGCCAAGATCTCATGGAGGGAATGGCTGAGCTGTTCGGGAATTGGTAAGTGATTCGCATTCTCAAGGGTTGGCAGTTCTAAGGCAATGGCGGACGGTTGCGGCTCGGGACTCACCTCTAACTCTTCATCCCAAGGCGAAATCGCCAGTTCATCCGCGATCGGCGGCGTAGCGGTTTCCTCCTCGGTAAAACGATAGCGAACAAAGCGATCCAATTCCTGCTGAATCGTTTGCTGGGCTTGGGTGGCAAACTCAATGATTTCTTGGGTGAATTGTTCGATCAAATGTTCCTCTTGACCCATCACCAGGGCTTTGACCTCACGAATCTTGACGATCGCGCTACTGGCCAATTGTTTATAGGCTGACATCCGCTCGCGCAGGGGGGCAATCTCCAACTTCCAGCCTTGAATGCGGGTATTTAAAATATCTTCGAGGGCTCGTGCGGCTTTATCTTGCTTTGCCGCCACATCTTGGAGTAAGTTCCAGCCCGCATTACGCATAATTTCATAGAGAATCGACTCCTCAACTTGTGGGATTAAGCTATCCGTCAAAGACTGAGCGGCAATCTTACGGGGCGAGGGGGTAATCAGGTCGCCATCGGGCGTTTCACGGGCATAGGCCCCACTGAAAAATCGCTTAAAGTTCTTGAGGTGACTCTCTGAGGCGGTGTTTTGTTGGATCAGCTTGGAGAGCAGGCCCTGCCAGGCGCTGGCGGGATAAATTGTCGGGTTAAGAATGCCAAAACTCTGGAGTGTATGGCGCAATTCTTCGACAACATAGGAGATCGGGCGATCTTCTTCGGTTTTGCGATCGATTTTATTGAGGACAAAATAGACAGTGCGATGGTTGCGTTGCAGAAATTCGGCTCGCTGTTCGGTGAGCTCCTGCAAGAGCTCGGCATTGGTGTTGTCTTTAAAGGAGGAATAATCCAAGATAAAGATCACTACATCGCAACTGCGCAAAGCGCTTAAGGCGGCCTCCCGCAAGCGAATGCTGTCGATGCGGTTATCCTGCCATTCGTTGGGTCCAGGGGTGTCGATCAGGGTGAACCCGCGCAGAAAGGGGTAGTTGGCGATCGCCGCGATCGGATGATACAGCGCAAAATGTTGCACCTGCTCCTGGTTGTTGCTGGCTCGAATTTGATGGGTGCGCTGCAAGAAGCGGGCTCGGATTTGTGCTGCATCTCCTTGGGCAACGAGACGGGGTTGGCGCTCCCCTTCGCGGTATTCCACCAGACAGGGGCGCTCACCGGGGGTGATCGGCTTAATTTCAGTTCGGCAAACCGTACAGGATTCAGTTTCAGAAGCTAGCACATCCGCGCCAATCATCGCATTGAGAAAGGTACTTTTCCCAGCCTTCATCGCAGCAATCACGGCCACTTGATATTGCTGCTTTTCGAGGGCCAGCAATGCCATCTGGAGTTCCTCATCAATGACGGCCAAGGTGGTGTTGTCGTCTTCACCCCTGACGAGATCCGCCCGTGCATCCTGGATAAACTGACGCAATTGTTGCCCCAGCGTGTAGAGATTGGTGTAGATCGCTTGGAACTGCTGGGAGGCCATCTATCTGCTTGGGGTTACTGCTGGGGTTGACGATTCAGGAGCATATTGAAGAGGGTCTGGAGACCCAGCGCCAGGAGACCCAGACAGGCCATTGCAAACACGCCCGTGGCCAGGGTTGCCATCCCTAAGACCAGGGTGCGAACCGCAACACCAATATTGAGGGCGGTAATATTGTGGGCGGTGAGGGGCTTGGCAGCAAAGGTGGTCGCGATCGAGCGCATCAAAAGGTAGCTGCCCGTCCCCAAAGCACCGGCACAAAGGGAACCCACAAAGCAGCGTTGGGGGGTAACAGGCGTTGAGGTCGCAGGGGGAGTGGAATCAGAATCGGCCATCGTCAGCAAAGGAATATTATCCCCCGATTGTATAGTAGGGGCGGCGGGGTTTGGTGGTGATCTCAGGTCGGGTCATTTCTGGTCTACCAAGGGAGCGAAGCGCAAACCCTATCACTCAATCCAATTCAAACAACTGCTCTAGATCTCGATAACCACTCACCTCCCGCACAATCTCGATTCCCTCCACTAACGATCGATAGAAAATCAGATAGTCTTCTACCGGAAAACTACGCAAATCTGGCAGTAGCTCATATCGCTTGCGTCCCATCCCCGGAAACATCAACAGCTTGGCACACACTTGATTCAGCTTCTGCAGAAACACCTCTGACCGATCCACCGTCGACAAATCCGCTAAGCGATCCAACATTGCCTCCACATCCTGACTCGCCGTGCGGGTAAAAAAGCAAACCTGGCTCATCCATGCTCCCGCTCGCGACGTTGATTCAGGCGCTCTTGCCATTGAGCAAACAACACCTCACCCTCAATCACATCACCCTGTTCCGATTCCTCAACACCCCGCAAAATATCCTGCTGCAACTCCTCAAAACGATCCTTGTAGAGCAACTTTTGCCGAACCAATAGCTGCACACTCTCGTTAATCGCCGCCTCAACAGACGGGAACAAACCCTGCTTCATGTGCTCAGTGAGGAACTGAGCTAATTCAGGCTTTAATGTAATATTCATGAGTAAAGCTCCAATCGGACTCACTCCTTATCGTATCGGCTGTAAGATTTAACCTGCTGCACCGCCGTAATCAAGTTCCGGACTTCTTCGGTTCCCTCCGACGGCTCGAAGGTTAAGGGAAACTTACCCCGAGCTAGCATGCGCAACCCCAGCGGCGCGAGGCTCAACAACCCTTTGAGATCTCGAAAATAATTCCCCACCACCTGCACGCCAAACTGACGCTCATCGATCCAGCCCCCGCTTTTGACCAGCTCCACCAAGGTCTTGCGGTGGCGGACGGGGCGGCTGTCTTGGGGGCTGGCTTCGGTGAGGATCGCCTGCTTGAGTTTGCTAATCTGTCCCATTGGCTCGACGCCCATGGGACAGACCGCATTACATTGATAGCAGCGGGTACACCCCCAAACACCCGAGAGATCTTCGCCATACTTCTTCAGACGCGCTGTGGTTTGGCTATCACGGTTATCGCCCACCAAACGTTGGGCTTTGGCGAGGGCATGGGGACCCACAAATTCGGGGTTGACGGCTTTGGCATTACATTCCCCATAACAAGCCCCACAGAGGATGCAATTGCCCATTTGTTCGAGTTGCGATCGCTGCTCGGGGGTTTGTAAAAATTCCCGTTCGGGGAGGGCTCGGCCTTGCGTGCTGACATAGGGATCAACCGACTCAAGATCCTGCCAAAAGGGGTTGAGATCCACAATCAGATCGCGAATCACGGGCAGATTTCCGAGGGGGGCGATCGCGATTTCTGTCGTGTTAAAGCGCTCGACTTCTTTGGCGATGTTTTCTTTACAGGCGAGTGTTGAGCGGCCATTAATGGACATGGCACAACTGCCACAGATCGTGTTTCGACAATTCTTACGGAAGGCGAGCGTTCCATCTTGCTCGGCCTTAATCTGCAAAAGACCCTCCAAAACAGTTTGGCCCGGTGCGATCGTCAGCGTATACTGCTGCTGATAGGATTGCTGCTGTTGGGGCTTACGGCGGGCGATCGAAAACGTAACGTGCATCATGGTGATTGAACCCGAACATTAAGCGGCTTTAACCGCTTCAATTTAACCATAGCGCAACCGAGACCCTGGCTAGAGGCGGTTATTAACGAGTGCAAACCGTGTTTCGCGAATCGGAACAGTCATCATTTATACTAAATTGGCATTGTAAACACCAAGAATCACCCCGTTCGGGAAGGCTTGAAACGCTCCCCTACCCTCTATTTTAGGGGTGGGACATAAGGATGCCTGCCTTAGAAGCACTCAAATTTTGAACTTCGCTTTGCGGTACTCCGTTAGCCGTCCCTTGACGCTGTCCCATCCGAGGCGATCGGTTCGCTGTTGGCCAGTTTGCCGGCCAGTTTCCCGATACCTGCAACCCCAATGCATGCTTTTTCCGGTCGCTCACCCCTTGGTCTAAAGTTTTGTGCTCACCCCAGATCACCCAATACGGTTCTAGATTGCACCGGGTTTGCGTCTAGGCTGCAAGTCAGGCAGAAGATTGTGCTTTGCCAGGAGCCAAACCACCGTGCTCAGACCATACCCCAGCACGATAAAGTTTAAATCCGGAGTCAATTGCAGCCGTATCCACTCACTACTGTAAAGTTCAAGGACGCACAACTGATTGACATCGTCGTTAGCCATTCCCTCCCTTGTCAATATCACCGCTTGAATTGACAAGCGGTGAGGGGTTTAAACCCCTGCCCATCAAGGCTTTGGGCTCAGTTATAGCGGGTTGAGAGGCGTGATCTTCACCGTCTCAGTAGCAACAAACTTTGTTGATCTTTAAGCGTGCCAAATGCTATCCGTCTCTGACTTCTGAGAGCTAATTTCATCCTTGCAGCGCCGAGAGACTATCACCGGATTGCGTATCACTCAGTCAGCTTGGGTCTGGTGCTCATCAACTCGCTGATTAATGCTTAAAGCAGTGACATGACCATTATTCATCTTGGCGGATCTATTACTGGGCTCAGGTAATTGGACAACACCTCGCCGAGCCTGTCCGTTGGCTTATGCTAAAGATCTCGACCTGAACCCTAACTAAAAAATAAATTTTTTTCCTATTTCTAAAAAAGGGCTATAATTTCTCGCAGTTGCAAGCTATAGTTTTAAACTATAGCGAAAAAACATTGGCTACTTGCCCTCAAGCGATATTGGCGATCGATCTTGAATAAGGAACTGTTCGGAGCAATCCTTTTCAACCTGCCAGTCTGCAAGTAGCCACTCTTTCCCTCTCTAGACAATTATTCTCCTGGAGGACTCTATTGTTATGTCTGGAAATCCCTTGACGGGCAAGGCTTTGCTCACAAAGATTAGTGAACTGGGCGAGCAGCCACGGCGCGAGAAGGCTCGGCAATGTGGCTATTACACCACCAGCAAGAGTGGTGATGTTCGGGTGAATCTAACCGATTTCTATGATGCAATTTTGATTGCCCGGGGAGTTAATCTCAGCCCGGACAGTGCCAAAGATGGTCGTGGCCGTGAACCCACTTACCGGGTTAGTGTCCATAAAAATGGTCAAATTGTGATTGGTGCGACCTATACCCAAGAAATGGGGCTCGAACCCGGTGATGAATTTGAAATCAAGCTGGGCTATAAGCACATCAAGCTCAATAAAATTGAGAATGGCGAAGCTGTTGAGGAAGATTGATTCTCACTCGCACTTTCTCCGCTGGGGATGCGAGTGAGAATATACTGTCTGAGTTCGCCGAGGGCAGACAGAAAGGCGGAGGAAACTGACGCCAAAAACTGATTCTCTGGCAAGAAAAAAAGGGGAAACCGTTTGATTTGGCAGTAGGGGCTGGGTTTCCCTGCCCTACGTCAGCCCTATCGATCCGGCAACCCGCTCTATTCAGAAATTGCCCCGCTGTCGTAGTGCTTCGTAGAGTAGCAATGCGGCACAAACCCCTAAGTTAAGGGATTCAACGGTCTTAGCTTGGGGGATACAAACCTGTTGATCGGCAGCGGCAAGGTGTTGGGGGGTCAGCCCTCCCCGCTCGTTGCCGAGCAAGATCAAGCTGGGGCGTCGCCAGTCGATACTCCAGTAGGTTGGGGTCGCTTGGGCAGTCGTGGCAATTACTTGAATGCCCTGCTGCTGCCAAGCGTGGATCGCCCCGCTTAGATCAATGTTGCTCACGAGCGGTGTTTGAAACCAAGCTCCAGCGGAGGCCCGCAGAACTTTTGGGTTCTGGGGGTCAACGCTTTGGGGGCTAAGCCAGATGCCATCGGCAGCAGCGGCGGCGGCAGTCCGGATAATCGTGCCCAGATTACCGGGGTCTTGGAGACGATCGATGGCGACACCTAAACTGATTTGGGCAGGGGGCACGACAGTGAGTTGGGTTTGGGCCAGCGTGGCGATCGCCCCATCCGGGTTAACTGTGGTGGCGATCGCCGCTAATACTTCTGGACTCACTGCCTCTGAGCGCTGGGCCGCAGCGATCGCCTGTTGCCAGAGTTGCGGCTGGCGATGTTGCCAGGGTTCCGTGTAGCAAAAGTGTTCTAGCGCATACCCCCGTTGCAACGCGGCTTCGATCAGATTCGGCCCCTCAAGGAGCAACAGATCCTGCTCTCGCCGCCCTTTGGTCTGGCGGAGTTTGCGCAGTTGTTTGATGAGGGGGTTTTGGCGACTGGTGATCATTAGGTTATGAGGGACTTTAAATCTCGCTCTCCTTCTCCCAAACTTGGGAGAAGGGGCGGGGGATGAGGGCAATACTGGCAAAAGTGAGATGCTTCCTCTCCGCTGGGGACATTAGCACAAAGATAATCAGGAACACTGTCCCGCTTGCCAATCTGAATTTGTATTGTGGTAGACGAGCTTGGCATCAAACATTAAACAGAATCCAGGGGAAAATTTGCCACCAAGAGTTCCGCTCCCCGTTTGGATTTGCGTCCCCCTGTATTCGTCATGCCATAGGACTTTTGCCAAGACCGTTGATGCGCCCAATTGTAGAGTTGTCGCACTTCTGGACAATCATCAATCGTCATTAACCAATCATGTCCACAATTTTTAAGCGTTTGAGTGAGGCGTTGATGATCAAAACCCCGGTGCAGATCGCCTGCTTTGCCATATAAACCTGAGCGCTCGGCTGAGAGATAAGGTGGGTCGAGGAAAATAAACACTTGCTCGCCCGGTTCCTGCAATAATTCGGCGTAGTCGAGGTTGGTTAATTTGACTCTATCCAGTCGCCCCTGGAGCGCTTTGAGAGTCTCGATACTAGAGGCGGTGAAGCGATCGCAATAGGCTCCCGCCGTCAGCCCCCCAGACTCGGTTGCGCCGCCTGAGGTGCTGCGGTTCAAAATAAAAAAGCGGGCTGCTTGTTCTAGGGGTTCTAGGGGTAAGGTATTGAGTTTATCGGTAAATTGTTGCCGAAAGGCCTGCCATTGCGGCGAATTCTTGCGCGGCCCATTGTAGGGGTCACGGAGTGACCAGGCGCGATCGCCTAGCACCTGGGCATTGACCTTGACCTGTTGCCAAAAAACCGCAACAGCGGGGTTAAGATCATTACCCCAATATTGCTGGGCAATGTGGTGTTTGAGGGCATAGAGCAAAACACTGCCACCGCCGAGAAAAGGCTCACGAAATTCGCGGCAGGGGTGTAAATATTGCCCCAAAAAACGTACATCCCGCTGTTTGCCGCCGGGGTAGCGTAGGGGTGATTTATATGTGTAGCCAAATCCTGGCATTGGAGCCCAATTAAAAATGCGGAACGCGAGACTTGAACTCGCACAGGATAAAACTCCCACTAGAACCTGAATCTAGCGCGTCTACCAATTCCGCCAGTTCCGCAGGTGTATTACACACAAGCGTCTATTATCGAGAGTCTCTGGGAGGATGTCAAGGCTTAACCCCAGCGAGCAGGGCCATCTCACGCCATTTCCAATAGCAATCCACATCCCCAAACCCCAGCTCTCGCAGCCAGGCTAGTTGTGTTTCCATGTCGAGCAGTTGGTTGCTCAGGTCTTCGTCTTCAACGCGGTAGCCCAGTGCTTCCATAAATTGCCGATGCAGGTTAGGCGTGGGGGAGGCAACATGTTCGAGGTTGCAGAAGATGCCGCCCGGTGTCAAGCGCTCAAACACTTCGGCGTAGAGACTGCGCTTGCGATCGTGGTCAAGGTGATGGATGGCAAAGCTTGAGACGATCGCCTCAAACCGCCCCAACTCCGGCAATGGCTCGGCGAGATCATGGTACATCACCTGTACCGTGTCATCTGCCGCAAACCGTTCTCGGGCCCGGGCTAGCATAATCTCGGAAAAGTCCAGGGCAATCTTCTGAGCTTGGGGGCGATTGACTCTCAAGAGCGCCAACAAGCGGCCATCGCCTGTGCCCAAATCGAGAAGGCTCTCAACCGTTTCCGGCACCAGCGAGAGCACCACCGCTTCCCCTTCCGTGCGATGAGGAATCCGATCGGCACGGGCCAAATAGTCTAGAGCATGCTCGGTTGTTGTCCAGCAATTTATCATCAGGGGCTCACCGAATAATAATGCCCTTGTATTCTAGGGTGCCGTCACCCTCTAAAACCAGAAGCCTTACGGAACAAGCGATAGAGCATTCGACCCCAAAACATGGAAGCCCCTAGTCCCGACCCATGCCCCGGCTAACAACCTGTACAATTGTAAGCAAACGTAAAGGAATATAACAATTCTGAAGATTGGGGAACTTTAGCAGTGGGTTAATCTTCATAAATCATTTTTCCAAGATTGCACCTATCCCCCTCGCTCTCAATTTTGCGGTATTCCCTTTGGTTTTCTTGCATATTTGACCCCTGCGCCGGACAGCGTGAGCTCAAATATGCCCCATAGAGATGATCGCTTTAAGAACAGCACTTGCTGATTGTACACCTTGAAAAAATCAGAAGATCGCCCATTGTCCAAGGCTTAGGTGGCAGTCAATTGGGCTTGGATCTTCGGTACTTTACCCATTTCCTGACCGGGCGAAATCGGTTTTTACTCAACCCACGTCCTGTTCCCGTCCAAGCCAGCCCTATTTTGCGATTAACAACAACCCATTACGAAAACCTTACATTCACCTTAAGTGTTCACAAGTTTTTCACAGGTCATCGCTACCATCACGGTATTGTCAGCGACTGTCTAGCGATCGCCTGAACCCATTTTCACCGTGAAACTCAAACAATGGAGCGGTAAACGTCATGGTTAAGAACCGAACTCAATCTTCTTCCAGCCGCTTGACCGAAGTGGAGCACCTCCATCAGCAGCTTGACGCTTACCGCAACCGCTGCCAAGCGTTAGAGCAACAACTCCAACAGCAAGCCCGTTGTCTGAACTCCCCCTTCCCCTCGGCTAACTGGGAATCCGTGCTCAATAGTCTCTTTGCCTACGCCCCCGTGGGGATTGCCATCTTTGATCAGGAGGGCCGCTATATTCACCTCAACTCGCTGGTGGCCGAGTTTAATGGTTTGCCCGTCGCCGCCCATTTGGGCAAAACGGCGCTCGAGATTTTTCCCCATTACGGTGAGCAGATTCTCAAGATCTGTCAGCAGGTGCTGAATACCCAAGCGCCCGTGGTGAATTGTGAAATCCACTGCCCCAGCAATGAGCCGGAGCATTGCTATTGGCTAGCCAATTATTTCCCGATGCTCGATGGGCAGGGGCAAGCAGTGGGGATTTGTTTGATGTTGATTGACATTAGCGATCGCAAACAAGCCGAAGTCGCGCTCCAGGCCCAGACCGAGTTTTTGCAGAGCATCTACAACGGCACCAATCAGGCGCTGTTTGTGGTGGATGTCACGTCCCCAGCCGAGTTTCATTACCGGGGTTGTAATACGGTTGCCCAGCGCTGGACCGGCAAAACCGAGGCCCAGGTACAGGGGTTAACCCCCAGTGCCGCCTTTGGCCCAGAGATGGGCATGGTGCTCCAGGAGCATTACACTGCCTGCATTGCCCAAGGAACCGCCATGACCCAAGAGCAGTTTATGGTCTTCAATGGTTTTGGCCGTTGGGTGCTCAGCACCCTCTCTCCCCTGCATAAGGCCAACGGCGAGATTGAGCGGTTGATCGTCACCTGCTGCGACATCACCATGAATAAGCAAGCGGAAATTGAGCGCCAAAAGCTTGCCTCGATTGTCGAGCATAGCCAAGATCTGGCCTGTATTGCCAGCTTGACCGGTCACTGCCGCTATCTCAACCAAGCCGGGTTTACCCTCACTGGGCTCGATCGCACCACTGATCTCACTACTCTGCGTCTACAAGACTTTTTATTGCCAGCCGAGACGGAACGCTTTAGCCAAACGATTTTGCCCCATGTGTTGACCCATGGTCATTGGCAAGGTCAGCTTTCGTTGCGCCATTGGCAAACCGGCGAGGTGATTTTGACCCATTATCAGCTCTCGCGTCTGAGCGATCGCGACGCTGGTGAAGCCTGGCTCTCGGCGATCGCTACCGACATCACCGCCGTCCATGAAGTGGAATTCAAGCGCCAGCAAATGGTCTCCCTGGTCGAAAACAGCCCCGACTTGATTGGTATTACCACCCTGACCGGCCAGCCGATATATCTCAACTCAGCGGGTCTAGAGCTGGTGGGGCTCGCCGATAACACCGCCGCCCAGCAGAGCCATCTCCTCGACTTCTACGTGCCGAATGATCGGGCTTGCATCGAAACGGTCGTTTTGCCCCATGTGTTCGACACCGGGTCTTGGCAGGGTGAAGTGCAATTCCAAAACGTGCAAACCGGCGATTTAATTCCGGTGGAGCAACATATTTTTCTGCTCAAAGACGCCCAAACCGGGCAACCCACGCACCTGGCTACGGTAACGCGCGATCTGACGGAACGGCAGGCCGCCCAATCTGCCCTGCAAGAGAGCGAAGAACGCTACAACCTTGCCGTCAGTGGTATCAACGATGGCGTCTGGGACTGGGATTTGCGCACGGATACCGTCTACTATTCCCCGGTCTGGATGGAAATTCTCGGCTATGGCACCGACCCATTGCCCCATACGATTGATACCTGGTCCTCAACAACCCATCCCGATGACCTGGGCAATTGCTATGCGGCGGTAGAAGCCTATCTTAGTGGTGAGAGCCCCACCTATCGGGTCACCTATCGGGCCCAACATCGCCAGGGCCATTGGCTCTGGATTGAAGCACGGGGTCAATGTCTGCGCGATCCGCAGGGGGAACCCTATCGGTTTATTGGCACGATCACCGATATCAGCGAGCGCCGTCAAGGCGAATTGCTGCTTGAGCAGAAAAACCAAGATCTCGAAGCCACGCTGAGCGAACTCAAGCAAACCCAGAGCCAACTGGTGCAGAGTGAGAAAATGTCAGGTTTGGGACAGCTCGTTGCCGGGGTCGCCCATGAGATCAATAATCCCGTCAGCTTTATCCATGGCAATCTGGAGCATCTGCGCGGCTATGTCCAAGACCTGACCGAGATTGTGACGGGGTATTGTCAAGCCTATCCCCAGCCGGTGCCGGCAGTGCAAGACCTGATCGAAGCACGGGAGCTAGATTTTTTGCTTGACGATCTACCCAAGACTGTCACCTCCATGATGGAAGGCTCCCGTCGGATTAGTGAAATTGTCGCCTCCCTGCGCACCTTTTCGCGCCATGATGAGGCGGAGTATAAGACCATTGACCTCCATACGGGTATCGATAGCACGATCATGATCTTGCAAAATCGGCTCAAGGCCTCGGCCCGACGACCGGCCATTGAGCTGGTTCGCAACTATGGCGAGATTCCCAAGGTGGAATGCTTTGCCGGGCAACTCAACCAGGTGATGATGAATATCTTGAGCAATGCGATCGATGCCCTCGATGAAGTGAACGGCCAGCGTAGCTATGCCAAAAACCAGGCCCAACCCAGTCGGATTGTCATTACCACCGCCCATCTCACCGCCAGTGACGAGGTCACGATCACCATCGAAGACAATGGCCCCGGCATTCCGGAGACGGTACAGCCGCAGATCTTTGATCCCTTCTTTACTACCAAAGGCATTGGCAAGGGAACGGGGCTGGGCATGTCGATTAGCTATCAGATCATCACCGAAAAACACCAAGGAACCATCCGGTTCCGCTCGAGTCCGAATCAGGGAACCTCCTTCTACATCACTATTCCAGTCTGTCAGAACATACCGGAGTTGCTCTCCGCTTGAGCCTGCCTTGAACTGGCAAATCCTGAGGGGATACGCCATGATGTAAAACAATCGCTGACAAGATTGGCCCTTGGCGCTCGTTCATCCCCATCCTAAATGAAGGCTGTAGAGCCGTGCTTTGGAGAGACATCACTGACTGTGGGAGAGTCTCATTTGAATCGGCTGATCAATCCGGAACTGTTAGAGGCGCTGCAACAAGAGACCGCATTATGAAACCGTTTGCCAATGCAACGTTGCGTATCAAACTCATCCTGGCCTTTCTCCTGGTCTCCCTACTGCCCTTAACCCTCCTGACCGTTTGGAAGCAGCGGGAAACGCGACGCGTATTGCTCGATCGCGCCCAACAGAGTCTGTTGAGTCATACGGAACAAACGGCTGTGGTTCTTGAGCAGTTTGTGACTCAAAATCTCAATACCGTACAGGTGGAGGCACAACTGCCATCCTTGGTGGATTACCTCAGTGCGACACCCGCCGAGCGCCCCGCCCATCAAACGGATGTGACGGCCACCTTTGAAACCCTGATCCGGCGCGATGTCCTCAATATTGCCTCCTATGCCTTGCTCGATCGCCAGGGTCAAGTGCTCGTGGATACGCACCGAGAAAATATTGGCCAGTTTTATCCGGAGGCAAGCTATTTTCAGCAACCCTTGAATCGAGGGTTTCCGGCGATCTCCCCGGTGGTGTATTCGGCCCAAGCCTCGGAACCGATTCTCTATTTCAGCAGCCCGGTGCGCGATCGCAACGGGAGAATGATTGGGGTGTTGCTCTTGCGCTACCGTGCCAATGTGCTGCAGCAAATGATCAGTCGGGCTCACCCAGACAACTTGGCGATTTTGCTGGATCAAGATGAGTTGCGCCTCGCCCAGAACAATGCCCCTGACTTAGTTCTGCACCCGATCGCCCCCCTCTCCGCCGAGGCGCTTAAAGCGCTTCAAGCGCAAGGCCGGGTTGCCCCTGAGCTGAACACGGCAGCCCTGGAGACGATCCCGATGCTGGATCATCATCTGGGGAACCCGAACGATTCCCCATTTTTCACCTTCATAAGCGAGCAACGCGCTAAGCAGCAAGCGGTGGTGGTCACCTTGCCCCGTACCCAATGGTCCTTGGTCGTTGCCCAACCCCAAGCGATATTCTTTGCCCCGATCCGTGCCCAGTTGCAGGGGAGTATTCTCTTTGCGGTGGCCAGTGCTGGCATGGTGAGCTTGGTGGCGATCGCCCTAGCCTATGGGCTCACGCGGCCGATTGCAGCTTTGACGACAACCGTGGGTCGCTTTGCAGCGGGTGATTTAGCGGTTCGCAGCCGAGTCCACGGTCAAGATGAACTCGGTCAATTGGCCGCCCGTTTCAACCGGATGGCCGAGCAAATTGGCCAGCTCCTGCGTAACCTCGAAGAGCGCTCCCAAGCGCTGGAGCTGAGTCAATCGACCACCCGAGCCGTCGGTGAATTGGCAACGGCAATTTTTGATCGGGAACGCCTGTTGCGGGATGCGACCCAGCTGATGCGAGAACAATTTCATTTAGAGCAAGTTGAGGTCTATCTGTGGAATGGTCAGCAAAATTGCCTGGTCAAGCAAGAGATGCTTCAATCCACGAAACCTCCCCCTGCTTGTGCGCTGGATTTACCCACGTGGATTGAGCAAACTCAAACCGATCAGAAAATGCACAGTAGTGGGGCACAGGAGTCTGCTGCAACCGCTGTGCCGATGGTATTTAATGAGGCGCTCATTGGGGTGCTCGAACTCGAAGATTCGCGGCGATCGCAGTTTAGTGATGTCGAGCGGGAGACCTTTAAAACCCTCGCCAATCAAATTGCCATTGCCTGGGGCAATGCTCAATTGATTCAAGATATTCAAGCGGCAAAGGAGCGATCGCGCCAGCAGGCCCAAACCCTAGAGCAAACCTTGCAAGAGCTGCAATCGACCCAAGGTCAACTGATTCAAAGTGAAAAAATGTCCAGCCTGGGTCAACTGGTTGCTGGCGTCGCCCATGAAATTAACAATCCGGTCAGCTTTATTCATGGTAATTTGACCCATCTCAAAGAATATTGCCAGAGTTTCTTGACGATTTTTCAAGCCTATCAACAGCATTATCCTGAGCCGCCCTCCAGCTTAGTGAAGGTTTTAGATGCTGAAGAGATTCACTTTATTGTTCAGGACTGTCCGGCCCTGCTACGATCCATGAAGATGGGGACAAACCGGATCAAAGACATTGTCAATTCCCTGCGTACCTTTTCACGGCTGGATGAGGCTAACTATAAGACAGCCGATCTACATGAGGGGCTAGAGAGTACATTACTCATTTTGCAACATCGCCTCAATGCCAATGGCGATCGTCCCGCAATAGAAGTCATTAAGCAATATCAAGCCGACTTACCTCGGATTGACTGTTTCCCCAGTCAACTCAATCAAGTATTTATGAATATTTTGGTCAACGCGATTGATGCCCTTGAAGACCCGTCGGTCAACAACCGTTCGGCAGAAATCCGGCTTAAAACTGCCTTTCTGACGGATCAGCAACAGGTGCAAGTGAGCATTATAGATAATGGCCCCGGGATTCCCCCGGAGATTCAGCACCAGATTTTTGATCCGTTTTTTACCACCAAACCCATTGGTCAAGGGACTGGACTGGGGATGTCGATTAGCTATCAAATCATCACCGAAAAACACAATGGTCGGCTCCACTGCACTTCAACACCAGGACAGGGGGCTGCATTTGTGATTACCTTGCCGCTACATCAGGGGGCAACGAATACCATTGAAAACTCAACGCTCCAAAGCTGCCCAAACAAATGTTAAGATGTGTTAAGATATAGTGGTAAGAATAAGGACTTGTGGTATATTTCCTGCGCTCTCTCCATGCCCAGCCGACAGTACGGTTGGCAATGTCGGCGCTCAAAATGAACGTTTGGTGTAGCTGTTACGGGTGTTGTTCGCCCCTGGTTTTCGTTATTAACCCCATCTAAATTCCTATGATTTCTGTGAGCTCCCACGATATTTTGTTATCTGATGACAACTCGGCTGCTGATACGCAGAGACACCTAGAGCGAGAGCGCATTTTAACCCAAAGTGTCACCCGGATTCGACGCAGCCTCGATCTAGACACCATCTTTCAAACCACCACGGCAGAACTCCGCGCCGTGCTCGATTGCGATCGCACCATCATCTACCGATTTCGTCCTGATTGGAGTGGCGAGATTACCGCAGAGTCGGTGGATTCCGCTTGGCAACCCTTGCAAATTCGCCAGACCCGCGAAGCCGAAATTCAAGCCGATGTCACCGCCCAAGACAACTGTGCGATGGCCCTCTTTAAGCGGGGCGATCCCCTCAACTCCAGCGAAGATCTGGCGATCGTCGATACCTATCTCCAAGACAATCAAGGCGGTGTTTATCAACAGGGTCTACCCTACCGAGCGGTTAATGATATTGCGAAAGCCGGTTTTACCGACTGCTACCGCGAATTTTTAGAACGGCTGGATGCCCGGGCCTATATCATTGTGCCCCTCTTTGTCCAAGAGCAGCTCTGGGGGCTGGTCTGTGTCTATCAAAATGATACCCCCCGCGACTGGAGTGCAGAGGACATCAACATCGTGTTGGAGATTGGCGAGCATGTGGCGGTGGCGATCCAACAGACCCAATTGTTGCAGCAGACCCAGCAGCAGTCCCAAAATCTAGAAAAAACCCTCAAACAACTCCAAGACACCCAAAGCCAGTTACTCCAGAGCGAAAAAATGTCCAGTTTAGGGCAACTCGTGGCCGGGGTCGCCCATGAAATCAATAACCCAGTGAATTTTATCTTTGGCAATTTGGAACATCTTCAGGATTACCAAAAGAGCTTCTTGCGGGTGGTGCAAGCTTACGGGGCGCATTATCCTGAGCCACCTGCGGCACTCGCTGAGGTGCTTGACGCCGAAGATCTAACATTTTTAATTGAAGACTCCAGTCAGTTGATGGCATCGATGCGGGTGGGGGCGGAGCGCATCCGTGAGATTGTTCAATCGCTGCGGATCTTCTCGCGGTTGGATGAGGCCGACTATAAAGGCGCAGATCTCCATGAAGGGCTCGATAGTACATTGCTGATTTTGCAACATCGCTTGAAGGCGGGGCCGAAGGGACCTGCCATTGAACTGTGCAAACAGTATCAGCCTGACCTGCCGGAGATTGACTGTTTCCCCAGTCAGCTCAATCAGGTGTTTATGAATATTTTAGTGAATGCCCTAGATGCCCTAGAAGACCATCCGGATGCTGGGCGGGTCGATCGCATCACCCTAACCACCCAGCTCCTGGCGGATCAGCAGCAAGTACAGGTGATCATTGCTGATAATGGCCCGGGTATCCCCGCTGAGGTGCAAAAGCAAATTTTCGACCCGTTTTTTACGACCAAGCCCATTGGCAAAGGTACAGGGCTCGGCATGGCGATTAGCTATCAAATCATCACCGAAAAGCATTCGGGTCAGATTATTTGTCGATCGAAAGTGGGCCAGGGAACCGAGTTTGTGATCACCTTGCCGTTGTATCAGCATAAGGCAGTGGCAACCTAAGGTATTTGTCGTGCCGTGGCACGACTGCCACGGCACTATGAACCAGGAATTGTGATATCGATGGTTTGGATGTCCGTGCCCAGGCTCTCTAGGGGCGGCGTCATGGCAGCCGGATTGCCTACCACCAGGGTCGTGATTTGCTCCGGTTTGAGATACGCCTGAGCCACACGCTGCACATCGGCGATCGTGGTCGCCTTAATGCCCCGCTGGTATTGGAATACAAAGTCCGCCGGATAACCGTAGTATTCATAGCGCATCAGCCGACTCATGAGCTGGCCGGGGGATTGGAAATTAAAGACAAACGAGTTGAGAATCGACTCCTTGGCATAGGCCAATTCTGCGGCGCTAATCGGTTCGGCTTGCAAGGTTGCCAGCTCCTGAAAGATGCCTTGAATAAAGGGCACGGTGGCCTCGGTACGGGTATGACCCCCGGCAATAAAGCGCCCCGGATAGTCGTATTGGGGGCTCCAATAGCCAAAAACCGAATAGGCTAAGCCCTGGCGCGATCGCAGCTCATTAAAGAGTCGCCCCCCAAAGCCATTGAGCACCCCATTGAGCACCGACAGCGCCGGATAGTTGGGGTCATTGACCTGGCCGCCCAAATGACCCAGGCTGATATAACTCTGGGTGAGCTGGGGCTGCTCCACTAAAAAGACCCCCCCTGTGGTGGCCGCCGTCACCCTTGGCAGCGCTGATAGAGGCGGCGTGGGCGCAGGCTGCCAAGCGCCAAATTGCTCAGCAATCAATTGCTTCATCGCAGCCGGTTCAAAGTCCCCGACAATCCCCAAGATCATCTGCTCAGGGCGAATGGACTGCCGGTAGAACTGCACCAGATCCTCCCGCTCGATGCGTCCCAATGTCGCATATTCAATGGTGCGAGCGTAGGGACTCTCTTGGCCGTAGATCAACTTGTCCAACTCGCGCCAGCCAATATCATCCGGGTCATCGTTGCGCCGGGCAATGCTGCCCTCGACTTGTTGTTTGGCCAGAGCAACCTTGTCGGCATTGAAGGTAGGCTGTTGCACCAGTTCGGCAAAGAGCCTAAACACATCGGCCGTATCTTCGGTCAGCAGGCTAAAACTCACCGACGCAGACGTTACACCAATCCCGGTTTCCACAGCGGCCGCCCGCTGCTCCAGGAATTCATTAATTTCATTGGGGGTATGCTCAGTAGTTCCGCCCGTGCGCCAGACGGTTCCGGTCAGCGAACCTAGCCCCGTTTGTGCCAGGGGTTCGAGGCGATCGCCCGTCCGGAAGAGCGCCTGCCCCTCAATCAAGGGCAACTCATGGTCTTCAAAGAGATAGACGACAATACCATTGTCGAGTTCATAGCGTTCATAGTCCGGGAGTTCCAATTCCCGCAGCGGGGGAAACTCCAGCTCGGTGTAGAACTTAGCCGGTGCGGCGGCGACCGTTTGGGCTGAGCTAATCACCAACAGCAATGTGCCCAAGAGCAGGAGGCTACGCAGCCCCCATCGGGAGAGCCCCGAGTTGAAAAAACCAGATTTGAAAAGCCAGTTTTTAGACAGCCAAGACCAGGGATTGAGTCGATTGAGCATGGATTTCAATTCAGTTTGCAGTTAACAATTCGTAGTTCGCAGTTTTGGCGTGCTGAGGGGAGGCAGGAACCATTGCCAAAATGCGGTATGGATTGCCTGCCTCCCCCCTCTGGAGTAGGGACGATTCGCTGAGGAGAGGATGAGGCGGTATTGCTTCTGTAGGGGCTGGGTTTCGGGAGCCCTGCGCCAGTTCAATACCCCCTGTAAACCAATTTTTTGGATACATCCCATAATCTGAATTCCGAATTCCAAATTCAAGCCACCGAAATGCCCCTTACCCATCGCCACTATTCAACAACTTGCCCACTGTCTTGTTCTCGGTGGTAAACGTGGCTTGGGCAATGCGCTGAATATCAGCCGGAGTTACCTGGGCAATGCGATCGAGCTGGGCAAAGAGATTACGCCAGTCACCGGTTTTGGCTTGGTATTCCACCAAGAGGCGGGACATGCCACTGTTGGAGTCGAGGGTGCGCAGCAGGCCAGCGCGGGCTTGGTTTTTGACGCGATCGAGTTCCTGAGCGGTGACGGGTTCGGTTTTGAGCCGCTCAATTTGCTGATGCAGCGCCACTGCCACCTTATCCACGCTGCTGCCAGGAGCGGTCAGGGCATAGAGCAGGATCAAATTGGGGTATTTGTCGCCAGGGAAGCCACCATAGCCGGATGCGCCCAAGGCGACCTGTTGTTCTTCCACGAGCGAGCGGTAGAGACGAGAGGTGCGCCCATCACTCAAGATCGCCGACATCAGGTCGTAAGCCGCACTGTCCGGATGGGTCAGGGCGGGCCGGTGGTAGCCTTCGAGGTACCAGGGCTCGGAATCCAGTGTCAGCGTCACCGCTCGCGGCTCCGTTTGGGGCGGCTCCACAATCGTCACCTCGGGCGGGTCAGGCTGCTTGGCGTAGCGACCAAAATAGGTCTGGGCAAGCTGTTTGACCCGGCGGGGGTTGACATCGCCAACAATGCCCACCGTGAGGTTACTGGGCACGTAGTAGGTTTCAAAGAATTGCCGGATGTTCGCACGGGTCAGGTTACGGATATCTTCGTCATAGCCAATCACTGGCCGCCGATAAGGGTGGCGGGTGAAGGCGGTGTCGAGGAAGGCTTCAACCATCTGGCCGATCGGGGAGTTATCGGTTCGCCAACGCCGCTCTTCCAAGATCACCTGCTGCTCCGCAAAAAACTCCCGAAACACGGGGTCGAGGAACCGTTCCGATTCCAACGACATCCAGAGTTCGAGTTTATTAGAGGGCAAAGAGTAGGTATAGCGGGTAAAGTCGGCGGAGGTGGCGGCGTTTAGCCCCACGCCTCCGGCCTGTTCCACAATTTGACCAAACTGGTTTTGAATCGAAATTTGGGCGGCTTCGGTCTGGAGTTGCTCGAAGTCGGCTTCGAGGGCTGCCAGCTTATCGGCTTCACCCGCTTGCCGTGCCGCTTTGATCTGCTCAAACATCACATCAAGGCGATCCAGCAGTACCGCTTCAGTTGCGTAGTCGGTGGTGCCAATGCGTGTTGTGCCTTTGAACGCCAAATGTTCGAGAAAGTGAGCAACCCCCGTTTGACCATCGGGTTCGTCTGCGCCGCCCACATCGGCATAGGTGGCAAAGGAGACCACGGGGGCGTCGTGGCGCTCCAGCACAATAAATCGCAGACCATTGTCGAGGGTGAACTCCGTCACCCGGGCTTTGACGCGATCGAGATAGGGCTGAATGGAGGTGGTGTCTTGGGCCAGGGCCGGCGCGATGGTCATTACCCAGAGGACGAGGGCCGCAGTCAGACCCAGCCACCCCTGTCGCCAGCCCCTCGCAGAGGAGTTTTGCATGAACGAATCAGAACGGGATAGTTTATCCAGTGTAAGAGAAATCTTTCCCGATTCGTGGCGATCAGCTCCGGTCGTGGCGACGCACAGAAAACTGACAAATCATGACATTTGGCCGGAATTGACCCGGTCTGCTGACTAAAATGGGCGTCAAATCGTCAAATTACGTCGAAACGTCGGCAAAACGGCGAAAAAAAACAAACCGAGAAACCATGATGGAGAGAAAGCAAGGATGGCCAGGGTAATCTGCATTGGTGAGCTGCTCTGGGACTACGTCGCCACCGCGACCGGAAACACCAATACAGTAAGGGAACAATGGTCCCCACAATTGGGCGGTGCTCCGGCGAATGTTGCCTGTGGTGTGCAGCAGTTGGGCTTGACGGCCGCTTTGCTTAGCTGTGTGGGCAGGGATGAGTTGGGCCAAGCCCTGATTAAAGCGGTCAGCGATCGCGGCATTGAGAGCCAAGGCATTCAACAGCATTCGCTCCTGCCCACCCGGCGGGTTTATATTCGGCGAGATGCCGAGGGTGATCGCCGCGTGGTGGGGTTTAGCGAGACGGTTAATCCAGATGCGACCCAGAATGCAGCCACTGACTTTGCCGATCGCCACATCCAAGCCCAAGCCCTGCCCGTCTCTTTGTTTGAGACCGCTGACTACCTGGTGCTAGGCACCGTTGCCTGGGCCGCCCCCGAGAGCCGGATGGCTCTGATTCAGGCCCTGGAGTTGGCCGATCAATTTCAGGTCAAGGTGTTTTTGGATGTCAACTGGCGACCCCTATTTTGGCAGCATCCGGAAGCCGCACCAGGTCTGATTCGTCAACTCTGGCCCCGCATTGATTTTCTCAAGCTCAGCCGCGCAGAGGCCCAATGGCTCTTTGGCACCACCGATGCAGCGGCGATCGCCCAGACCCTAGACAGTCTAGAGGGCGTTTGGGTCACCGCTGGTGGCGAGGGGCCCATCTCCTATTATCTCTCCGGGCAGGTGGGGCAGGTTGCCCCTTTCCCCGTCACGGCAGTGGATACCACGGGTGCCGGCGATAGCTTTGTGGCCGGGCTGATTGCTCAGCTCTGTCAACAGGGTTTGGCGGCTGCGAGCCAGGCAGCGATCGCCCAGGAGATCACGACTTATGCCGCCGCTGTGGGTGCGTTGAGCACCCAAGCGATTGGGGCCAATGCGGCTCGGCTCACACCGGAAGCGGTGGCGCAGTTTTTGCTGCAGCAGCGGGTGGCGTAGGGGGAGGAGTAACGAGTAACGAGTAATGCGTGATCGCCAGGTTACGAGTCAGATTAAATCCGGTTGGTAGAAACCAAGAATTCATCTATCGTCGGGGCTGGGTTTCGGGAGCCCTGCGGGGTCTGTTGTTTTTGGTGCATACAACTCAGATCGGGTATCGCGTGTCATCTTGCGACTGCCATGGCACAGCTTTAGGGAGGAAGTCAGAAACTTTATCGAAAGATCAAAGTTGCACTTTTTATCGATGCAGGCTATTGTTATGCATGAGTGTAGCAGCTTGGTACAGTTCGAGACACTTGGAAATAGCTTAATTGCCTATAACGGGATAAGAATTAAGAAGCGGTAAAATTCTTCTCTTTAGATTTATTGTGATTGTTAATCTTCCCGGTATAGCTAAGGTTGATTGTCAGACTGATTTGTAAAGAAAACGTCAAGGGACGATGGGGCTAGGGTTCCCCACTCCCAGGACAAGAATGATTTTTATCTACGCAACTGTAGGGTTTGGGTTTCCTGACTGGGAAATCCCTTAGTATTGTTTGCTTTTGGCGACACTGGGCTAAGCTAACCAGCGTAGTTGAAGCTATCTCAGCACTTAATTCAGGCTGTACTAATCGGATTGCCAATGAGTAACTCCCTGGCGATCGCTGCCGTTACGGCGACTTTACAAAATATTCTCTTCTCGGGACTACGAGAAGAGCTGGGAAGTGGCAATATTACGACCCTTCCCCTCGATCGTGCACGCGGCAATAGCGATAGCAACCAAATTAATTTATTTCTCTACCACGCCATTCCCAATCCGGCGTGGAAGAACCGTCCGAAACGGACACAAGTGAAGCGAGGCATGAGTGAAGAACCGCCGCTCGGGTTGGATCTTTACTATACGATCGCCGCCTATGGCAAAGACGACGATGAACTGGCCAGCCATCAGATTCTCGGTCGGGTGATGAGCCTCTTTCACGATCACAAGCAACTCAATGGGGTCGAAATTGCCGCTGCGACGGCGCAGCGCTTGCCCAACAGCAATCTCCACCAGCAAATCGATAGTCTTAATATCATGCCGGAATCCCTCTCCTTTGAGGAGATGGCCAAGATCTGGCAGGCGTTTCAGGCGCAATATCGCACCTCGGTCGCCTATAAGGTGTCGGTGGTGATTCTCGATAGTGCCCATCCGGTGAATGTGGCGCTGCCGGTCTTGCCCCAGATGAACGGCAAGGTCAGGGGGGGCGCACAAGCCGTTGCGAATCCGGGCATTCCCACCTTACGGGGGGTTCAGTTGCCCAACGGCCAGCGCAGTGCGAATTTGGGGAATATTTTGACCCTACGGGGGACCCAATTGAACCGTCCCCACCTCTCGGTGCAGTTACAGCATCCCCTGCTGGAGGCGGCGATCGCCCTGACGCCTTTACCGCAAGCCACAGCGGAGGCGTTGCGAGTGCAACTGCCCGCTCGCGCCCAAGACCCCCAATCGTCTCGCGTTGGCTGGCGGGACTTTATACCCTCTCCCTGGTGATGCCCCAAGGGGACTATGTCCGCACCAGCGAGACGCTGCCCCTGGCGATCGCGCCGCAAGTGGTGGGGATTGAGTCGCAGCGGTTGGCGGCGGCAGGGTATTGGACGGTGGCGGTGGATTGCCTGCCCCAAGTGCGACCGTCGCAACGGGTGTTGCTGCTGCTTGGCGATCGCGGTGTGCCCTTACAGGAGGCGATCGCCCTGCCAGACGCACCAACGGCCCCGTCGCGGTTGACGTTTCGGGTCAAGAATATCCCGCCGGGGGACTATGTGGTGCGGCTGCGGGTGGATGGGGTGGATAGCATTCCGGTGGATTTTGCGACGAGACCGTTGGGGTTTGATGAGCATCAACGGCTGTCGATTGAAAATTGATCCCCCCTAGCCCCCCTTGGTAAGGGGGGAGAAGAGATGGATTCAAAATGCAACATTCAGAATTCAAGCTGAAATTCAGTTCAAGGTTCAAAAGGATGACGATGGCGGACTCAAAAGCTTTAGAAACGTTCGACCAGAAGCGGAGTGGGCCAACCCACCTCCCCCCCTCGGTCGAGGGTACTCTTCCCGGTCGGAGATTTTAATCCAGAAATCCCCTCTCGGGAGGGGCGGTCTCGCGTAGCGATGACCGGGGTGGGTTCGGGGTGTTATGTACTCAGCCAAGATTTGTTTCTTAGAAGTTCAAGGTTCAGGCAGGACGACGATGGATGCTCGATTGGCGTTAGGAGAGGCGATCGCGGTGTTGCGATCGCGCATGGAAAGGGTGGCGGATAGCCCCCCTAGCCCCCCAACTTTGGGGGAGACCGGAGCTCAAAGTCCCCCAGAATGGGGGGATTTAGGGGGCGAACCCATTCCTCAGCCGCCCACGCTGGACTATTTGGGCGATCGCTTCGGTCTCTCGCTGTTGGAACGGGGGACATTGCTCCTCTGTGCGGCGCAGGAGTTGGATAATGAGATTCCGGCGCTGTGCGATCGCTGGCAGGGGTCTCGTAATTTGCCCTATCCGACCTTTGCTTTGGCGTTTGACCTGTTTGGGGAGGAGGATTGGCAGGCGGTGTCTTCTGAGGGGGCCCTGTGCTACTGGAATTTGCTGGAGGTGCGATCGCGGGATACGCTGCCGGAAAAGTGGTGTCCGTTGAAAATTGACTCTCGCGTGCTCAATTTTCTCGCGGGCTCCCCGCGCCTCGATCGCCGTTTGGCGTCTCTGCTGTTTCCGTTAGGGGCGACCCCAGGGGGACTGTTGCCAGCGCTGTCTCCTTCCCAAGAGGCCGTGGTGGAGGAGATTGTCGGGGCGATCGTGGCGGCAGATCCTCGGCGACCGTTACCGATTATTCAACTGTTGGGGGGGAATGGGGGCTGCAAGCAGCAGATTGCTGGGGCGGTGGCGGCGCGGTTTGGGCGCTCGCTGTTCGGCCTGTTGGGGCAACTCATTCCCACGGCAGAGGCAGACTATCTGCGGTTTCTGCGGCGTTGGGAGCGGGAGGAACGCTTGCTGGATCTGGCGCTCTATCTGGATACGCGGGAGGTGCGATCCGGGGAGGCGGTACAGCGGTTTGCGGCTCAATGTCGGGGGTTACTCTTTCTCGACGGGCGGGACGTGCGCATCCCAGACCATCGGGAAACGCTGGCGATCGCGGCGGAGGTGCCGACCCCGGCAGAACAACGGCTCGCTTGGTCAACGGTTTTGGGCGAGGCGGCGGGGGAGACTCCTGCGGTGCTGGCGAGTCAGTTTCGCTTGAATTTTGGCGAGATCGATCGCCTGGCGGCGGTGACGCGCGATCGCCCCAATCACCCACAGGGGCAGCGATCGCTCTGGCGGGCTTGCTTGCAACGCTCGGCACCGGGGTTGGAGAGTTTGGCGCAACGGTTACCGGTCAAGGCGGGCTGGGATAATCTGGTGTTGCCGGAGGAAGCGTTGGGGCTGTTGTGGCAAATCGTCCATCAGGTGCGCTTGCGATCGCGGGTCTACGATGACTGGGGGTTTCGGGCTCGCCTCAATCGGGGTCTGGGGACGGCGGCGCTGTTTGCGGGGGAAAGCGGCACGGGGAAGACGATGGCGGCGGAGGTGATCGCCCAGGAGTTGGATCTCCATCTCTATCGTATTGACCTCTCTGCGGTGGTGAGTAAGTATGTGGGGGAGACGGAGAAAAATTTGAGCCGTCTGTTTGCGGCTGCCGAGGAGGGGGGGGCGATTCTCTTTTTCGATGAGGCGGATGCTCTGTTTGGCAAGCGGTCTGAGGTGAGCGATGCCAAGGATCGCTATGCCAATATCGAGATCGATTATCTGCTCCAGCGCATTGAGTCTTATGGGGGTTTGGCGATTATGGCGACGAATCTCAAGGGGTCTTTGGATACGGCGTTTCTGCGCCGCCTCCGGTTTGTGGTGGATTTTCCCTTTCCGGCGGCGGAATATCGGCGGGCGATGTGGGAGAAGGTGTTTCCGCCGGAGGTGCCTCGGGGGGCGTTGGATTGCCAGTTTTTGGCCAACTTGGAGTTGGCGGGGGGGGCGATCCATAATATTGCGATTAATGCGGCGTTTTTGGCGGCGGAAGGGGGGGAACGGTTGGAGATGTCCCATATTCTGGCGGCGGCGCGATCGGAGTGGCAGAAGTTGGGACGACCGATCTATGAGGAACAATTCAAAATACAAAGTTCACCATTCAAAATGGATGAGGAGAGGGTGATTGATTTTAGTCGTCAAGGATGAATCCCCCCTAACCCCCCTTTGTAAGGGGGGGATCGGCTTCCCCCTTTCAAAGGGGGATGGGAGGGGGATAAAGAATTTTCGCTCTATCGGATTCAAACCCTAGCCAGATCCACATTTTTGAATTACCCAAAGTTTTATTTTTACAAAGGAGGAACTGTTCCATGCAGGAGCGAGTAAGGACCGAAAAGGAAAACCCCGTTGCGGAGCAAGAGAGCGGCTCGCTGTTTTTGGATCGCCCGCGACAGGTGGAATCGATGGCTTCCTCTGGGGAGATCGTCCCGGCGGTGGGGAAGAGTTACGGGCGAGCCTGTTTGCAGTTGGTGCCGGGTTCATCTCGGCTTCGCTCGATGACCGCTTCGGGGGGAACAGGTGGGATCGTTCAGAGGCAGGAGGAGGAGCGAAAACCCAATAAAACGGGGTTGCCGGATCGCCTCAAGGACGGGATCGAACAGATGTCTGGTTACGATCTCTCAGATGTGCGCGTTAACTACAACTCGCCGAAACCCGCGCAAGTGAATGCTCTGGCATATACTCAAGGGACTGCGATCGAGGTTGCGCCGGGACAGGAGCGGCATTTGCCCCATGAGGCGTGGCACGTGGTGCAGCAGATGCAGGGACGGGTGAGAAAGACGAAGGAGGTAAAAGGAGTGGCGGTGAATGATGAAAACAGTCTAGAGAAGGAAGCGGAGGAGAGGGGAAAGAGGCTTATGGAGGTGACAAGGGCGAAATCCGTGGAAGCCCAAGAAAGCCAAGGGAAAGACATCGAGGAAAGAGGCGTCATCGAGCCCGGAGAAAAGTCCAGAGCAGCGATGGCAAGGGAAGAGAGAGCCAGGGAGAGGGACGACAAGGGAGAAGGGAGAAAAGGAACCCGAAACCAACAGGAAATAGTTCGAGCGCAGGAAAAAACAGAAAGAAAAGCCAAGCCCAGCCAAGGGGAAGGGGGAGAGGCGAAAGGAAGGACGTATGAGGAGGCGAGAAAAGGGGGAGGAACGGGGAGAAAGGCGGGGTCAGTGCCGGAGTCGCTGCGATGCCGCCAATTGTACAAGATCAGTTATGAACCCCCGATGGGAAAGGTTTATGAATACGCATATCCAAACGAGGGTATAGTCGGAACAATGAGGGTCGGGCAAGGAGCGCAACTAGAGTTCAAACAGGGAGAAAGATTTGCCGGTAGTTCAGCTGATACCAGACTAAGAGACCATTTCTACGACGCGTATACTAACATAACGCAAGCGCATTTGATCAGTGCAAGGCTGGGCGGCTCCGGTCGCTCAGCGAACTACTTTCCCACATCCGCTGCAATGAACGACAATCACGCGCGCGTCGAGCATCATGTTATGAACATGGTGCAGAGCGGTATGAGAGGAACGGAGTATATGTATAGAGTCCAAGTCCAAGGAAAGTATATCGGGAAGCATGGCAAGCTCGAGCCGACTAAGATCGAAGAGAGGGTGAAATTCCTTGTGTCCTTTTTTTCAAAGCGACCAGAGGACCAGAAATACCGCCAGGAGTTTGAGATCCGAGTAGGGAGTGATGGAAATCATAATCTTTTCACGAAGCAAAGGGCAGTGATCAATGCCGGAGGTGGAGGGCATGAGAAAGTATACGAGCCCAGGTATAAAAACTTTATCGATGAAGCGGAGGGGAAGGGGATCCAGATGGAGGCGAAGAAAACCAAATATGCAGATCCGCAGGGCGAGCTGTTTACAGCGCCGAGCATGTTAGTGCCGAGAAAAACAAGCATAATCAAAGATTCATCGGGTGACGTAATAAAAGAAGAGGCAGAGGACTCATTTTTCACATTATCAGATCTAGGAAAAAGTGGAGATCGGCGAAAGGAGTATAAAGATAGGATGGAAGCAGAGGAGAAGTTAGCGTTCGAAAATGTGGGACAGGGAGTAACGATGAAATATTTCACCCAACAAAAAGAGGCGGTTAAAGTTATCGCAGCGGCGAGCCCAATATACGGACCTTACATAGCAAAGGTCTTCGACGATTATCCAGAACCCCAAAAGAAGATTAAAAAGCAAGGCGGAGTGTATTCGGCGAAGATCCCCAAGGCAGCCTCCGATGTTGAAGACTTTGTTGTTGAGATGAATACGATCCATCCCGGAACGCTCAAGTTGACGCAAGATGCCCAAGAGTATGAGGTCGTATTCGCTGAGCCATTTGCGAAGCATGGAAAATAAAATCATTATCATAGCGGTAGGGTGCGTTAGCAGGGTTGTAAACTATCAGATCGCCTCGCTCGTAGGGTGCGTTAGTGCGATCGCCGATCTCGTAGGGTGCGTTAGCAGGGTAGCAAACTATCAATAAATCGACAATTGATGACCCAGCGTAACGCACCAACCCAACCGACAATCTCCCGCTCAAAACCCATTCCTCACACCAACCCAACCAACAACCTCCTGCTCAAAACCCTGTCCTCATACCCAAATCCTGGACGGTGCGTTACGGCGGGAATAATATTATCGGATAATCCCAAACATTGCTGCCCGCCTAACACACCCTACGCGAAAACTATGAACAAAATGCAGTAGTAGGGTGCGTCAGCGAGTGGTAGGGTGCGTCAGCGAGAGTGCGATCGCCGCTCTTGTAGGTTGGGTAGAGGCACGAAACCCAACAACCCAAAACCCCAAGGGGCAAGCGATCGCTCCTGTTGGGTTACGCTTTGGCTAACCCAACCTACCGACGAAACCCAACAACCCAAAGGAGGAGCGATCGCTCAACCCATTATCACGATCGCAGTGCGATCGCCGCTCTTGTAGGTTGGGTAGAGGAACGAAACCCAACAACCCAAAACCCCAAGGGAATAGCGATCGCAGCTCGTGGTATGGTGCGTTAGCGACAGCGAAACCATTGGTGTCAACTTAAGCGCGATCGCCGCTCTTGTAGGTTGGGTAGAGGAACGAAACCCAACAACCCGACACTCCAAGGGAATAGCGATCGCCCAAGTTGGGTTACGCTTTGGCTAACCCAACCTACCCGACGAAACCCAACAACCCAAGGGAGGAGCGATCGCACGGGCCCATTATTCATTACCAATATCGTCCTCAAACACTAACTCTTCCGAACTCCCCCACATCAGATCGTATACTCCCGCTTGCACATAACGATGAAAACTCGAATATTGCCAATCTTTCGGCGCGTCAACAAAACCATGACGAACCGGATTATAATGAATGTACTCCACATGACTAACAAAATCGCGATCGCTCCGAATTTGATGTTCCCAAAATCGACGCTGCCAAATGGCTTTTTCTCCCTTGTTTTTTCGAGATTCCGTCATTTTTCCTCGCTCTTCACCGCAATAGTAACGACTAAAATAACTTTTAATTAATCGCCAGCGCATCGAAAAATCCGCATCATTTTCTGGCAAAGTCAAAAGCGCGTGAAGATGGTCGGGTAGAATGGCGATCGCATCAATCTTCAAGGGATGGTTTTTCATTACGGATCGAAAAGCCTCTCGGAGTAACTCAATATTTTCAGGTTCGCACAAAATAGGACGGCGATTGTGGGTGACAAGAGTAAAAAAATAAGTTGCTCCCGGTGTTTTGGCTCTCCGATATTGCATGATATTGGATGGGATATGTGATGAGGTGTTGGGTTTCGTTCCTCTACCCAACCTACAAGATCGCGTTTGAGGAAGAATTGGCAATGCGATCGCCCGAACAATTTTGAACTTTGAATTTTGAATTAATTTGCGATCGCTTGTATTTTTCATTTTCTCATTGTGTTACGCTTGTCTAATATAGGGAGCCATCTTGTAGGGTGCGTTAGCAGGGTTATAACCTATCAATAACTCGACCATTTGTGCCCCTGCGTAACGCACCAACCCAACCAACCATCTCTCGCCATAAACCCTGTCCTCACACCAAAACCCTGGACGGTGCGTTACGGCGGAAATAACATTTTTGGGTTGTGCAAAATATTGCCGCTCGCCTAACACACCCTACGCAAAACTACTCGTCACTTGTTACTCCTTTTCAGACAATCACGATAAAATAGACCATCAATCCTCCAGACTACCGCTGCGACCCCAAAATACAAAATGGAAGTCACCCTAAATCAGCACATTACCATCACCCCAGGCGTCCGGAGCGGGAAGCCTCACATTACGGGTCGGCGAATTACCGTCGCCGATGTCGTGATTATGCATCTACGTCTGGGCCAGGCTCTAGAAGAAATTGCAGGTCTCTACGAGCTTTCCCTCGCCTCCGTCTACGCCGCCATGGCCTTTTATTACGACCATAAACCGGAAATCGATCGCAGCATCGCTGACTCAGAGCAGATTGCCGCAGCACTTCGACCCCAATATCCTTCTTTACTCCAAAAAAAACTGAGCGCATCAACCCGTGCCTGAACGCATTCGCTATTACTTGGATGAAAATGTCAATCCTGCTATTGCCGCCGGTCTAAGACGCGCCGAGATTGATGTCAAAACCACCCAAGATGCAGGGTATCTTGGCGTTGATGATCGCACTCAACTGACATTAGCCAGACAAGAGATTCGCGTCATCGTAACGCATGATGATGATTTTTTGATCCTTGCCAGTCAGGGTCTTGAACATGCGGGAATCGCCTACTGTAGAAAAGGTGCTCGATCGCTCGGTGAGATCATCCACATTTTGGTCTTGCTTTATGAAGTGGCGACAGCGGATGAAATGCTGGGTAGAATTGAGTATCTATGATTTTTTCTTAAATCATGAAAGAACGAGTACAAACCCAAAAGAAAAACCCTACCCTAGAGAAAGACACAAACGTCCACTTTTTGGCACTTCCACAACGGGTGGCATCAACGGCTCGCTCTGGGGAAAACATCTCGGCAATGGGGATGAATGACGGACGAACCGCTTTACAATTGTTGGCCGGCTCTTCGCAGTCAAGTCAGGCGATCGCTCAACGGCAAGCAGAAAAACAACAAGCCAATCAAACCGGATTGCCCGATCGCCTCAAGACCGGGATCGAACATCTGTCCGGCTACGATCTCTCCGCCGTGCGCGTCAACTACAACTCCCCCAAACCCGCCCAAGTCAATGCCCTCGCTTATACCCAAGGCACGGCGATCGAAGTAGCGCCCCGACAAGAGTGCGATCGCCTCGCTCGTAGGGTGCGTTAGCAGGGTTGTAAACTATCAATAAATCAACCATTTATACTCCTGCGTAACGCACCAACCCAACCAACAACCTCCTGCTCAAAACCCTTTCCTCATACCCAAATCCTGGACGGTGCGTTACGGCGGGAATAATATTATCGGATAATCCCAAACATTGCTGTCCGCCTAACACACCCTACGCGAAAACCCCTGTTCTCAAAGTGCGATCGCCTCGCTCTTAGGGTGCGTTAGCAGGGTTGTAAACTATCAATAAATCAACCATTTATACTCCTGCGTAACGCACCAACCCAATCAACAACCTCCTGCTCAAAACCCTTTCCTCATACCCAAATCCTGGACGGTGCGTTACGGCGGGAATAATATTATCGGATAATCCAAAACATTGCTGCCCGCCTAACACACCCTACACGAAAACCCCTGTTCTCAAAGTGCGATCGCCCTGCAAGAGACCCCTCAACATCCACCGTACTTCTGCGGAGTTTCACGATCACGCCTTCGCAACCGATACACCTTTTACGGTTTGCTCGCGACGGGTTCCCCTCTCAAAGGGCCGCGATCGCTAAAGTTATTTTGTATCACCCTGGCTTGACAGCGTAAGATAGAGGAAAGCGCGATCGATGGGATGATTGTTCTGACCTTGGAGAATACCGATGACTCAAGTCGCCACCACAACACTCAGCCTCGAAGAATTCCTCCAACTCCCCGAAACAACCCCCCCTTCAGAATTTATTCAAGGGCGAATTTTGCCCAAACCCATGCCCCAAGGACAACACAGTCGGCTTCAGCAAAAACTGACGAACGCAATTAATGGTGTTGCCGAAGACGATTGCATCGCCCTTGCTCTTCCCGAACTGCGTTGTACGTTTGGCGGCCAGTCTACTGTGCCTGATATTGCTGTCTTTACTTGGTCACGTCTGCCCATCCTGGAAAATGGCAACCTCGCCAACACTTTTACCGCCGCGCCAGACTGGACGATTGAAATCCTCAGTCCTCAACAACCGGCAACCCGTGTTACTCGGAATATTTTCCATTGCTTGAACCATGGAACACAGCTCGGATGGTTGATTGACCCGAGCGAGGCGTTGATTTTGACCTATCAAAACGATCGAGCGCCGGGATTATTGGACGGAACTTCGAGCCAATCTTTGACGGTTCCTCCTTGGTTTCCCGATCTCAAACTAACCCCAGCTCAGATTTTTAGCTGGCTCAAGATAGCGCCTTCGCCTCGTTCGTAGTGCGATCGCCGATCTTGTAGGTTGTCCCTATGGTGAAAAAGTAAGTCTGGGCCAGGCGCTAGAAGAAATTGCAGGTCTCTACGAGCTATCCCTCGCCCCCGTCTATGCCGCCATGGCCTTTTATTACGACGATAAACCGGAAATCGATCGCAGCATCGCTGATTCAGAGCAGATTGCCGAAGCACTTCGACCCCACTATCCTTCTTTACTCCAAGAAAAACTGAGCGCATCAACCCGCGCCTGATCGCATACGCTATTACTTGGATGAAAATGTAAATCCTGCCATTGCTGCCGGCCTAAGACGTGCAGGTATTGATGTCAAAACCACCCAAGATGCAGAGTATCTTGGTGTCGACGATCGCAATCAACTGATGTTAGCAAGACAAGAGATTCGCGTCATCGTAACCCATGATGATGATTTTTTGATCCTTGCCAGCCAGGGTCTTGAACATGCAGGAATTGCCTACTGTAGGAAAGGGGCTCGATCGCTCGGTGAGATAATCCACATTTTGGTCTGGGTGCATCCCACTTTTGCACATCGAGACTGCGTATCCCTCATCCCCCCTCCCCTTCTCCCTTTTTGGTAGAAGTGGAGCCGGATTCAAAGTCCCTCTCCCAGATTGGGAGAGGGATTTAGGGTGAGGGCTTGCGTAACTGGGATGCACCCTTTAGTCTTGCTTTATGAAGTGTGAACTGCGGATGAAATGCTGGGTAGAATTGAGTATTTTTGATTTTTTCTTAAACCATGAAAGAACGAGTACAAACCCAACAGGAAAACCCTACCCCAGAGAAAGACACAAACGCCCCCTTTTTGGCGTGCCCGCAACGAGTGGCATCAAAGGC
>JBCDEB010000067.1:0-35505 GCA_039180005.1 Cyanobacteria bacterium P01_G01_bin.54
AGCAACCACCCGCGCTACAGGCTATTGAGCGCAGAAACCCGTAGCGCAGGTGGTCAGTGAGCTTGTCGAATCTGCGTCCCGCCTGCCCGAGGAATAATCAGTAGTTTATCTCTCCCTATGCTTTGCGGATTTGGTATCAGGGGGCGGATCCCCTGACAACCGGGTTTGGCAACGAGATTTCAAGGCTCCCGAAAAATGCGATCGCCTCGCTGATCCAGAACTCAGGTTAATTGAGGACACCCCCGCCCGTGAATTGGCGATCGCGCCGCGCCAGTTCTGCCTGAAGTTTGGGGTAGCGTTGTAGAGCGGGTTCGTCTTGTAGCAGGATTTCGGCTGCCGCCCGTGCCAGGAGCAGCACCGCTTGGTCTTCAACTAAGCTCGCTAGGGCAAAATCGGCCAAGCCCGCTTGCCGGGTTCCCAGCACCTCACCGGGACCCCGGAGCCGCAAATCCATCTCAGCAATAAAAAAGCCATCCTGAGACTGGGCCAAAACCTCTAAGCGTTCTTTGGACTCGGGATTTTTGCCACTGCTCATCAGTAGGCAATGGGATTGATGTGTACCCCGGCCAACCCGCCCCCGCAATTGGTGCAATTGGGAGAGCCCAAAGCGTTCGGCGTTTTCAATCAGCATCACGGTGGCGTTGGACACATCGACCCCCACTTCAATGACCGTGGTGGAGACGATGATGGGCGTTTCGTTGTCTCGGAAGCGGCGCAGGGCGTCCTCCTTTTCGGTGGCAGTCATCCGGCCATGGAGCAGCCCCACTTGAACTTCAGGAAAAATGGTCTCTTGGAGGCGTTCATGCTCTTTGACGGCGGCCCGCACATCGAGCTTTTCCGACTCCTCGATCAGGGGGAAGATAATGTAGGCCTGGCGATCGCTGGCCAACTCGCGCCGGATCAGATCATAGGCCTGTTGTCGCTGTTTCGCACTAAGCACCAAGGTTTGAATCGGTTGGCGGCCCGGTGGTAGTTCATCGATTTGTGAGACATCGAGATCCCCATGCAGGGTCAGGGAGAGGGTTCGCGGAATGGGGGTGGCCGTCATGGTTAGCACATGGGGCGAGGTGCCCTTGGCCAAGAGGCGCGATCGCTGCTTTACGCCAAAGCGATGTTGCTCATCGATCACCACCAAACCCAACTTACGGAACTGCACCGGATCTTCGATCAAGGCATGGGTTCCCACCAATAGCGGCAACTCTCCCGTATCGAGCTGAGTATGAATCTCGCGCCGTTTTTTCACCCCCGTTGAGCCGGTCAGGAGTTCTACGGGCAAATAGAGCTGATTAAACCATTCAACGAGCTTACGATAATGCTGTTCGGCCAGAACCTCTGTCGGGGCCATCAAGGCGGCTTGGTAGCCGGATTGCAGGGCTGCCAGAATGGCAAAGACCGCTACCACGGTTTTCCCGGAGCCCACATCCCCCTGCACCAAACGATTCATCGGTGTACTCGACTGGAGATCCTGAAGAATATCACTCACCACCCGCTGCTGGGCCCTGGTGAGTTCAAAGGGCAATAGGGTGCGGAAGCGATCGCTCAATTCACCCGTGGGCATCAGCACAGCAGCATTCTGCTGAGCCTGCTTATGCTGCTGACGCCGCCTTAAAAAGCTCAGTTGTAGGTAGAAAAATTCATCAAAAACCAGACGGCGGCGGGCCTGGGCCAGACGTTCATGATCCGGGGGGTAGTGAATCTCTTGGACTGCGCGGGGCAGGGGGATTAATTCATAGTCTTTCTGGAGGTTCAGCGGCAGCGGATCGTCCAGTTCAGCGGCGGTGGGTAGAGCCGCCAAAACGACCCGCCGCACAAGATCCGCGGAAATACCTTCCGTCAAGGGGTAAACGGGCAATATGCGTCCCACCTTCAACGATTCGATCTGGCCCTCCGGACCATCGAGAACTTCAATTTCGGGGTTTTCTAGCGTGCTGCCATATTTATTGATCTTCACCAGCCCCGAGGCCGCAACCAGGGAACCCGAGCGATAAAGCTGTTCTTGCTTTTTTTGCCAGCCCCGATTGCTAAAGCGCGCCCCATGGAAAAAGCGACTGAGTTTGATCTGTCCGGAGCGATCGCGCAGCCGCAGATCCATAATCGTCAGGCTTTTGTTTTTTGGGCTGGTGAAAAACCGACAGCTTTTGATCGTGCCCATGACTGTGACGGTTTCGCCTGGAGTGAGCTGGGCAATTTCCACCTGCCGAGCGTAATCAATATGATCGCGGGGATAGTAAAAGAGTGCATCGCGTACCGTGTAGATGCCCAGCTTAGCGAGGTTGTCTAGATTCCGTTTGCGTTTGAGTTGGGGGTGGTCTTTGAGGGGGCGATCGAGCAGTGGCAGATGATACGTCGAGCGTGGCTGTTCCACCAGCGGTGTTGTCTTGGGCAGTTTGGGGGTCGGCGGTTGGCTGGGCGCTTCGTCTGCCAGCATCAACTCTTGAACCAGGCGGCGGGCGATCGCCACAATGCCCTGACGCTGTTTGAGGGTCAGGTCTGGATATTGCACAAAGTCCTGGGCCAGTTTCGTCCAGCGGCGGCGTTGATGGTCATCACCCCCTTTGAGGGACTCGCCAAAGGTGAGGGTCATAAACTCGCTGAAGCGATATTGGTTGCCCTGAAGATTCTCAAAGCCGCGATCGGCCTCCACGCTAAGGGCTTTCTTTATCCGGAGCCAATCAGGAGCCATGGGCAAAATTCCAGAACCAATTGCAATGTGTTGCCATGGACTACAGTCTAGACAAACGATGATGGGTTGCCCAGAGAAACTTGATGGGAAGAAATTGCATGGATCGGCTCAGACAGCGATTGCGCCAGAGTCTTAAGCGGCCCACCGTTCAAGATTGGCGACAGACCGTGATGGTATTGGGGGCATATGGGGCGATCGCCCTTCCCCTAGCCCTTCATTATGATTTGTTCAATTGGTCGCCTTGGCCGGCGAACCAATTTTTGAGCTGGGCCGGACTCAATCTGATTCTGGGCAAATTTTTGCTCCCCGCGCTGGCAGAAGAGCTGCTGTTCCGGGTGCTTTTGCTACCCCATCCCAGCGAAACCGTTCGCCGCCGCACCATGCTGTTCTGGTTGGGCGTGAGTTGGGTTCTCTATATCGCCTCCCATCCCCTCAATGCCCTAACCGTCTTTCCTCGCGGCAACCCTACCTTTTTGAGCCCCGTGTTCTTAAGTTTGGCCGGGCTTTTGGGCTTGGCTTGCTCGGTGTTGTATCGCCAGACGGGTTCTTTGTGGGCGATCGCCCTCGTCCATTGGCTGGTCGTGGTGGTCTGGTTGGGCTTTGGGGGCGGCGAAGCACTGTTGGTAGGAAGTTAGCGATGCGTCAGCCTGGAATCGACCGGATACACCTTAGCCGAGGTGTTTGCTGACTTTGTCTCGCTCCTCCGGTGTCAGCGCAGGCGGCGGCGGATCTTGCCCATAGTCTAGCGATAGATCATAGGCCGCCTCGCCATAGATCGCCTGCAGCGCCGCCCCGAGGTCGATGCCAACATCTGCATCAGGCGCTTGCAAGGGCACGGGCAATACAGGCAAAGCATCCAAGAGTTTGAGAGACCAGAGTTCCATCTGTGAGGCCGCAGCACGAGTCAGGGCAACACAGTAAGCCGTTTGGGGGAGGCGGGGCTGTTTAAACGGGCGGGTCCCTCGTCGCAGGAGATCAATTTCCAGCAGATGAACTTGATTTTTGTAGAGGCGCTGACGTTTTTGGCGATAGGTGCTCAAGCCCGGTTCTTTTTTATTGACGGGTGAGAGGATCTCAATGCTAGTTACCAGACGATTTTTGGCGGTATCGCGGATTTCAACCGTGGCCACACGTACCGAAACGGTCTGCACAACCGGAAGTCGTAATGTGGGTGGGGTCAAGGTGCTGATCGGGCCAGACGATCGCAGCGGTGGCGCAATTTGAGGGGCTTCGAGCACCTCAACATCCGGGTAGAGAATCCCTAGCTCTCCTTCTGGCATTGGGTCTTCTGCTAAATAGATTTCCAGACGGGCCGTATAGCGCGGGCGCAGCAGGGGGGTCAGCTGTTGGCGAATTTTGCTGGCTAGGGCATGGTGAACGTCCGGCCAAAGATAGCCTTCGAGATAGGGGTCCATGCCAGGGAAAGGGGAGGGCATCCTGTCGTTGAGCATTCGCAAAGGACGGAATAGCTATTACCCTAGCAAACGCCTGATTCAATTGCTGCTGGAAACTGACCGAGCGCCTGCAACTGTTGTAACCGTTGGGCAAGGTCTTGGGTTAAAGCCTGTGAGGCGGTTTTGAGCGACTGGCCAGCATAATCAGAGACGGCGATCGCCGCGCCGATTTGTACCCGTGCGGCACAGCCCTGCCGGGGGATGGGTTGGGAGTAATTGAGGCTGATGGGCACAATCTTGATCGGTTCGGCTGGGGAACAACGCGCTTGGGCTTGAAGGGCGATCGTGGCTAGACCCCGTTTCAGACGAGCCACTTGGGGTTGGCGGTAGATATTGCCCTCGGGAAAAATCACCAGCATCTCCTCCCGCTGCAACAGCTCAACCCCATGGGTCAAGGTCGCGGATTTCACGCGCCGGGTATTCACCGGGAAACAGCCCAAGCGGCGGATCACCCAGCCCTGCAAACCTCGCATCTCATCGGCGGACACCATAAACCTTAGATAGCGTCCAGTAATGTTGCGCCCAGTGGCATAGGGAACCAGCAGCGCATCCCAGCGGGAGCGGTGGGTGGGCGCGAGAATCACCGGACCCGTGCGGGGAATATTGTCTTGGCCATGGATTTCGATCGCACTGAAATAGTAGGGCATTACCAGATGATGGCCCAGAGGATAGGCGATCGCCCGAAACCAGGGTGAAATGCGAGAAGAAACAGGAGGAGAGGAGAGGGTGGGCATGACCGAGGAACGTGAACATCGATGACTCTACCCTAGGGTCAGACCCGCTGGGATCTGAGCCCCCCAATGCCAGTTTCCGGAAAGTCACGCCAAACCGCTGGGGTTAGATCAGTTTAAGGCGGTTCCTGATTAGCCAATACTGTGACAGTTGCTGGGTTGCTGGACAACGCTCTGAGAAGAGGGAACCCGATGGGCGGATTTCCTAGCATGCCGCAGCCATTGCTTGAGCGGGGCTAGATATCGCTTGAGCGGAGCGCAAACCTGCCGCCGGACAAAACGTCCCCCATGACGCACCCCTGGTACTTTGCGAGCAACATCAGCCGCTTGACGCAGACCCGGCGTTTGGTCAAACCAACTGGTTGAAATATCACTGGCTGAACTGCGCTGACGGGCAAAACAGGGAACAGCAATCAAGCGATTGACAGTGGTGGGGTAGCACCATTTAAAAACATTGAATGCTCCGTCAATACTGATCGGTCCCCGGTGGGGATCACCCACTGGCCCATTCTGTAAAGCCTCTAGAAAGGCAATAAGCTGCTCCAAGATCTTGCCATTGACGGCATAGCAATGGGCTCCGGTATTCTCGCCCTCAAATTGCGCTAAAAGGGACGTGCCAAACTCCCGTTTTCTGTTGAATCCACCTGTGCAATAGCCGAATTGAACAATGTCCCAATCCTGACCCTCCAGTTCTTTGAGCAAGATCGCCTCGTACTGTTTGAAGTCAGGCGTGAATTGTAAGTCATCCTCTAGAACAAGCACATTGCTTAGGTTGGCTGCTTGGGCCGACTTGAGAACGGTCAGATGACTCAGAAATGCACCCTTTGCACCAATGGACTTAAAGGGATCAGCGGCTTCAGGGCGAATTGCGGCAAAGAGCTCAACTTTACCAACTTTAAAGGGCATCTCTGCCTTGGCCAGTTCTCGGGTTATTTCGGTGCGGCGATCGCTGCGTTTGGGTAAATTAATCACATAAGCGCGATCGAAAAAATCCATGAATTTCATAGTTCTCCTCATTGATTTTCTAGGGAAACGGCAAAATAGTCTTGAGCGGTATTGCCAAACTCAAAGCTGATGAGTCAGCGTTATTCACGGCGACTGTTCTAACCGCGCCAGTCAGATGTGATGAACGTATTACTCATGATGTTGCTCTTGTCTAACTGTCACAAGATCAATCGAAATAGTGATCTCTTTTACCCACGGGTGAAGCGATTGTGGGCTTGAGAAAAGAAAAGTACTGTGCTATCTCGATAATGCTTAAAGCATGACCTGTTTGAATTAGGGGTGAGTCCCTTCAGGGTCAGGGCCAAAAGATCAGTTTTTAGGACGCAAAATTGCCGATCTATTTTGAGCGAATGCGACTCTGCTGGTGAAGGGTTCAATGATTGTGGGTCTCATGGGGATCAGAATGGTCTCAATCCGGATCAATAGAGGTAACGCCAGAACGGGTTGAGCGCTGAGTACGGGACAAAAGTTATAAACTGTAGTGCCGTGGCATAGCTAAAATGAGGCAATAGAATTTTGCTGTAAACGCTTGTAGGGGGAGCGCCCTTCTACTCCGGTCTCGGCCACTCACCGATCAACCCTCCGTCACGCAACACACCAGGGCAACCACGGGGGGATTGCCCCTACAGATATTTTCTAATGCACAAATTAAGCTGTGCCACGGCAGTAGGGTGAGTTGACGTAGGAAACTGGACAGTAGTAAAGTCCTTGGCGATTGTGCTGGGCGACTCTGACCAGACGCAAGCTACGGTATCACTCAATTCAACCGACTGCCGTAATGAAGATTATTTTCTTTGGGACACCTCAATTTGCCGTTCCGAGCCTAGAGGCCTTTTGCCGGAGTGCCGACATTGAGGTCGTCGCTGTGGTGACCCAGCCCGATAAGCCTCGGGGTCGGGGCAAGCGCCTGATCCCCTCTCCAGTTAAACAAGTGGCCCAAGGACATAACCTGCCGGTTTGGCAACCCCGCCGGATTAAGAAGCATCCAGACACCTTGGCCAAGCTGCGCCAGGCCGAGGCAGATTGTTTTGTCGTGGTTGCCTATGGGCAGATTCTTTCACCCGAAATTCTCGCGATGCCGCGCCTGGGCTGTGTGAATGGCCATGGTTCCCTACTGCCCCAATATCGCGGTGCTGCGCCGATTCAATGGTGCTTGTATGACGGGGCCCGGGAGACGGGGATGACCACCATGCTGATGGATGCCGGGATGGATACGGGGGCAATGCTGCTCAAGTCCACGCTTGCCGTCAACCTGCTCGACAATGCCCAAGACCTGGCAATTAAGCTCGCCGCAGACTGTGCCGAGCTATTGCCTAAAACCTTGCAGCAGCTCGATCGCGGCGAATTAACGCCTACGCCCCAAGACAATGCCCAGGCGACCTATGCCCGGCTGATTACCAAAGCGGACTACAGTTTGGATTGGTCAAAGCCGGCGATCGCCCTCCATAACCAAATTCGCGCCTTTTATCCCGCTTGTCTCACTACATTGCGGGGACAATCTCTCAAAATTCACGCCACCCTTCCCTTGGCAATGGACGATCGAGACCCGTTACCGCAGGACTGGCGCGATCGCCTGGCCCACCTGCCCGATTTTCCGACGGGTCAACCCGGTGAAATTGTCGGCTGGCTTAAGAAAGCGGGGTTTGTGGTGCAAACAGGCTCCGGTCAATTGCTGGTGGCCACTGCCCAACCCGCCGGCAAACGCGCCCAATCCGGCTGGGATCTGGTTAATGGTCTGCGGTTGCAGGCAGGGGAGATGCTGGGGGGAGCCGTTTAGACCAGGGTGAATTCCGCCAATGACGCTTCTCAACCTTGCGCACATTGTCCATTGTTCGCAAGCTATCTAAAAATGGCAAGAGATCTCGCAACTCCGTATCACTGCGATCGCCTTCAAATGGACGAACTTGAATCAAGTTACCATAGTTTTTCTCTAGCTTTTGTGGCGTATCGTCAATCATCAATACCCGATCCAGATTGAATCCGCGTCGTTTGACTTTCTTGAGATTTTTAATCCAATAGAAGGCTGAGTCCATCGCATCGTAGCGTTGGGTACAACGTTTGGCTGACCAAATGAATTCTAGGGCGTTGGGATTGGAAAAAATTAGTTCAACAACCTCTTGAACATAGCTTGTCCCTGCTGATGACCAAACAGCAACTTGGAACCCGTCAAAAACTTGGGCGAGGAATTGATTGAGGTAAGGACGGTAGTATACTGAATAGTCCTCAAGCTGAAAATCAGGTGTGTAGCTCAACGGGTCTTCGGTGGCAAAGACTAAGGTTTCGTCTAAGTCGAGAATAAGTAAATGACGATTCATTGGATTTGAGTAGACAAGAAGCATCACTCTGTCACAGTATCCGGATCAACGCCGAGCTCTCTGAGCTTGGCGGCGAGCTGCTCTGCCCGCTGGCGCTGTTGATCGCACTCTTGCTCAGCAAGAAGCTGAGCCTGCTCAGCTTTTTGTCGCAGGGCATTGATCTCCACAACGGTCAAAAACGGTTGCTCATCGGGCGTAAAAATTTGCAAGGGCTCTCCCAGTGAGGCGACAAAACGAATATCCAGACGGGGGCTGCGCCAACCGTTAATGTTGGGAATGCTCTGCAAGGTTGTCTGAGACCGTTGCCAGCCGCCGAGATCCATTACATAGGGGTTGTAGAGGTAATATTCCTCCACACCAAACCGTGCGTAGAATTCCAGCTTGGCAGCCATTTCGCGGATGGTGTTGCTTGGGGAGAGGATTTCAAAGACCACTTAGGGCGCAATTCCAGCTTCTTTCCATTGCTGATAAGACCCCCGATAGCCCTTGGGACGACCCAAAACCACCATCGCATCGGGGGCACGACAGGTTTTATTGTCCCCTTCGAGGGGATACCAAAGGAGATCCCCCGCCACAAACACGTCTTCCTGCTGGGCAAACATGAGTTCGAGATTCTCTTTGATCGTGACAATCCATTGGAACTGGAGGGTATTGTCTGCCATGGGTTGACCGTCACTGTCGGGATAGACGAGGTCGAGGGGGGGTGAGGTGATCAGTTTTGCCATTGTGCTGATGCGCCAATTGAAGGGTTGAGTTGAGGCGCTACTCCATCACTATAGCAACTCCCAACAGGGTAAAGAATGGCACAAAAACAAGACCCAGAGCGCGATATAGCTAGCTGGGTTAAAGAATGATGCTAAAGTTTGTTCTTGGCAAACTCGTTACAATGGCGACGATTTGTATTGGATAAAACCGAGATAACCCGAGTTCTGGATCAGCAAACGGCACGAAAGCCGATGAAACTCAACGAAATCAACAATACTGGCTCCGGTATTGCCGGAGCCCGCTCAGCAGGAGGTGTCGGGGGGCGGGTCCCCTGACAACCGGATTTGAAATTGAGATTTCAATGTTTTGAGGAATGCGATCGTTGCGCTTAAACAAAACTCAAGTTAGATACAGATTCGAGCATACCCACGTACAGCCTATATTTCTCGACGGATGGCGATCGCCCCTTCACCTGCATTTTCTCCACCCCGCTTTGACTTTATCGCCGCCACACCTGAGGCGATGGAGCGTGAGCCAACAGCCCTGCGTCAGGGCATCCAGCGCCTGGGCGATCGCCACCTCTTGACCCTTAAAGTGCCGACGGCTTGGGGGGGTCAGGGGCTCAATCGGCATGAATTCTTTCGCTTTCAACAAGCCCTGACCCGTCATAGCGGCACGTTGGCCTTTACCCAGACCCAACATCAGAGTGCGGCGAACTTTATTGCCAATGGCGAAAACGCAGCGCTCAAAGTCGCCTATCTACCCGCGATGGCTCAGGGGCAGATCCTCGTGGGTGTGGGCTATTCTCAGCTCCGACGCTCGGGGCCGCCGAGCTTGCGGGCCATGCCGAGCGATCGCGGCTACCATCTGACAGGCACAATTCCTTGGATCACAGGCTGGGGGATCTTTCAGACCGCTGTGATTGCGGCCACGCTGCCCAATGGCTGTACGGTTTGGGGGCTGTTGCCCCTGCAGCCGACCCCAACCGTAACCTTTTCTGCCCCCTTGCCCCTGGTCGGCATGCCCGCTACCCAAACTGTCAGTGTTACCTTTACAGACTATGAACTGACGCACGATCGCGTCCTGGATCAAAAACCGCCGGACTGGATCAGCCGCAAGGATGAAACCGGGGTGCTTAATGCCAGCGCCTTTAGCTTGGGCGCGGCTCAAGCTGCCCTTGATCTTGTGCAGGCGGCCAGTCAGCAGTTTCCCGAACTACTATCGTCTTATCAAAATCTTGCCCGTCAATTTGTAGCGGCTCAGACTGCAATCGAGGCGGCGTTGGTTGACCCGGAAACGAGTTTAGCGCGACAGATCGAGTTGCGTGGGACGGCGATCGCCCTCGCCGGACGCTGTGCCCAGGCGGCGGTCACCGTCAGTCGTGGTGCAGCCAACCAGTTGAGCCATCCGGCAGGGCGAATCTATCGGGAGGTTTTGCTTTTTACGGTTTCGGGGCAAACGCCAGCGGTGTTGGCGGCGACGCTAGGGCAGATTGCCCAGGCAGAGTCCAGCGTTTAGGGGGCGGGTCGTTTTCAGAGATTCCTTGACGCTAGAATCAAGCGAGAGAGAAAAACTCCCCAGTTTACCGATGCCTTTCACAACTTACAGAACCATCGCTGATGTCATCCAAGAGTTTGGCATTCTCTATCGAGAGGCAGACTTTATCGAGCCCCAGCCCTTTCCCATCAGTGATTATATTCGGGCTGAACTCGCATTTAGTCGTGCTGAGGTGGTGGTGGAAAATTCTGAAGCTGCGATTTGTGAAGCCTTTATTTACCCCATCTTGCGCGAAGTTTGGAAGGCACATAAGGACACCTTGATGCTTTGGAGCCATCGCACGGTACGTGTCAATGAGCAACTCTCTGGACAACCCGATTATTTGGTGGCACAGCGCTCGCCTCTGGGCAAGGTCATTCTCGAACGACCTTGTTTTGCAGTGGTTGAGGCTAAGCAAGACAATTTCACTGCGGGTTGGGGGCAATGCGCAGCAGAACTCGTGGCACTCCAACAGCTCAATGAGTCGTCGGAAATCAATATTTTGGGCATCGTTGCTAACGTCAACCGTTGGGAATTTGCCCAATTACAGGGGCAGCAATTTACCAAAAATCAGACGGGTTATAACATTGAGGATCTTGATTCTTTATTTGGGGCAGTGGGCTATGTGTTTGAGCAATGTGCACGACAAGCATTGTCTCATAACCAGATCCGCCAATTAGATTCCCAATAAAACCGGGACGAGGGCTGAGCTTGTCGAAGCCCGGCCGCTCTGACTTCGACAGGCTCAGTCTTCGCTAGGGCGTGTCGTCAGTTAGAGCCAGAAGCCTTACGGGACAAGGGATGGAGCGCCCGACCCAAACAACAGGAAAAGGGGCTGTAAGCCAGTCACAGCAAGAGTTTGAAGTCTAACTGACGACAGCCCCTAGTATCCTGCACTTTTATTTGGGGTGTGTAATCCGGATTTGGTATCAAGCATCAACCGCCACTTAAAACAAGGAGCGCATCGCTACTGATGCACTCCCTACCATGACCCAATTGCAAATTGACGATCGACTGGAACAGGTTAAACCTCGTAAGGTGCAGAACCCGAGAACTTGAGCGTCGCTGGTTCAGGATTCGAGCCAATGTTGCGGGACTTACTGCCCACCGCTTCACGGCCTTTATTCACCTTCTCCGGAAAGACCCCATCTGCCGGGTGGAGATAGACAGTCTCGCCATTGGGATAAATACGATAGATTTTATAGTCTTGAATCTTGGGCTTAAACTTGGTTCGCAGTTGGGTGCCGAGGGCCAGGCATTGCTCCTTGCGGGCCAGATAAAGGAGATTTTCCCCTTCATTCATGATCGCTGCACCACCGGTTGGCATTTCAAAGACTTGCTCTTTTTTGCTCGTCCAGGTGATCGCGTATTTCTCCTCTACATCTGCTTTGCTAAGGAGGCCGCCTGTGCTGCCACCAAACTTGGGCATTGCGCCGGAAATTACTTCTGACATAACTGGTTCTCTAAAAACGATAGTTTACGGGAATGCTATCACCCCCCTCGATTGCAACCCCCTAGTTTGTCAAGAACTGTAACAGTTAGGATCATTCTGTTGCGGTGGGGTTAGCACGAAACAGGGCCATCATCTGTAGTGGCCCAACCGGGATCGCCTCTAACTGTCGGTAGCCAAAGCGTTCATACCACCCCAGATTGTCGGTGAGGTCGGTTTCGAGCCAAACGCCCTGGGAGCGAGGGTCAGTTTCAGAGCGGCGGTGAATGGCTGCGATCAGTTGGCTACCGTAGCCCTGGCCCTGAGCCGCAGGGTCAACCACCAGCAGGGTGAGGTAATAATGGGGCGGGCTTTTACGGCGGACTGCCTCAATACACCGAAATGAGGCGGTGATTTTCCAGACCAGACCCCAATGCCCCTGCCCCAGCAGTTGCAGCATATTCTGGGCAAAGACACCGAGGGAAACATCATCACCGGGCTCCGCATAAAGCGCCGCGCCGCGAATTTGACTCATCTCATCTCGCAGCGCCAGGATGGGTTGCTGGGTGCTGGCCTGAACTCGCAAGCGTCGGGCGAGTAGCTGGTGGATCTGGCGATCGCGCCCACCCAGCAAATAGCGCAGATAGGGGTCATCACCAAAGCTTTGCCAGAGCAGCTCGGTGAGGTCTTCGTATTGGTTGTAGGGGAGGAGGGCGATCGTTGTCATGGTGAGGAAACGCTCACAGTCGTGCCTCCAGTTGCTGAAGCAGATGGGGCGGGATGCATTGCTCGGTGCAATAGGCCCGTAGGCGCGATCGCAGCGTTGGGCGTGAGAGTCTTAAGCTGCCCAGACATTGCAGCACTTTCTTGCTATAAAAAAGCCAGTAGCGCCAGCGGGGCACCTGTGCCTGCTGGATATACATCCGGTTCACGATATGCCGGACGTTGTGGTGGAATTTCAGCGTCCATAATGCTCGCAATACCTGCCATTTCTGGGCACCAGTGGGGGCCAGCCGCCATTGCAGCCAAACCGGCATATAACGCACCACATCGGCAACGGTATAGTCCGCATAGCCTTGCAGAAATTGGCTTAGATAGAGTGGTACCCCCACTTGCTTGGCCCGCTCGGTATATTCATAATCGCCACCGTAATGGGGAAAGCGCCGCACATCTGGACGTCCGAGCTGCTCGGCGACCTGGCGGGGAATCACGACAATGTTGCCATTGAGGGTGTCGGCTGCAATTTTCGCTTGATCCTGAAAGTCGGTCATCTGCCGTACCGGCCGCCCCTGAGCCAAGCCGCTAAATACAAGCCAGTTGGGATGGTGGCGATCGCGTACAATGCCGCCTACGATCGCCGCTTGAGCATCCTCACTACTGCACAGTTGCTGGAGCTGGGCAAGGAAATCGGGGGCAAGTTCAAGATCATCATTGAGCCAGATCAAGGTTTGGGCGGTGGTTTGACCCAAGGCATAGTCCATGCCAGCGGCGATCGCCCCGGTCCACCACCAGTCGCCTGTGCCCCTTAGCAGCACCACCCCTGGAAACCGCTCAACAATTTGCTCCGGCGTCCCATCGCTTGAGCCATCATCCGCGACGATAAGGGTGTAATCGGCCGGGGCATCCGCTTGGCTGATTTGAGTCGTCAACTGCTGCAAAATCGCTTGGGTATACAGCCAGCGATTGCGCACGGGAAGAATGAATGCTGCTGTTATGGCCGCCTTCATCATTATCGCCTGCCCCGTTGCCTGGCCCGACGCCAATGCTCGCGCCAGACGTACAACGGACTGATGATGCTATAGCGCAGGAATTCCATTTCACCGGCAGCGACCACATCCGTGGCGAGGCGATCGCGGTGATGCCAGAAAAAGCAAGCCGCCTTATAACAATCCCGCAGCAAACCCGCGAGCAAGACGCCGGGCCGCTGCCACGGGGCAAAGCGCAACATGCGGATATAATGCCGCGCCAGTCCGGTACTGCGCATGATAAAGCGCAAACTTTCACGGCTGAGGCGACGGGCCGGAATTTGATGAAACGAGACCATGGCGGGGTTATACCAAATTTCCCAGCCCGCGTTTTGAATGTGCAGAATCGCCTCTAAGTCTTCACTGTTGTTGAAGAGCGAATGGGGCGATCGTCCCGCGAGAAAGGGCCGAGGCGGCACGGCATTCAGCCAAGCCTGTCGCCGCACCACCAAACCCGCTGAGGGGGGCAGCATTTTGCTCTCGGGGGTGTAAAGCAGGGGGTCGGGTCCCCGTTCAGTAATACCGAAGAAGCCCGCAATGCGCTCAAACCGCTCCGGTGGTGGCACTTCAAACTCACCGTGAATTTGGCTACCGTAAGCCCCCGCCTGGGGATACGCTTGGGCAAATTTCCAGATCTGGGCCACCCAATCCGCATCGGGTAACACATCATCATCCAAAAGACCTACCAGTTCCCCCTGCGCTTCACTGATCGCGCGAATGCGAGCAAACGCTGCCCCCTGTTGAGACTCATGGACAAGGCGCAGGGGGATGTCAGCCGGCCAATCAAGCTGAGCCTGCTCCACGACCCCGACCGTATCGTCGGTACTGTTGTTGTTGACCACAAGGACTTCCCAGGCGATCGGCACGTTGGCTTGGGTGCGGAGGCGATCGAGCACTGGGGGTAATCGAGTCGCACCGTTGTAGGTGGGAATAGCAACCGTCAGCTTCACAGGGTCTGAGTTCGCCAGAGGCAAACAGATGGGGAGAGGCAGCTTAAGTAGTGCCGACGGAGGTAGGTTTGGGGGGTTAGCCACCGATGCAACAGCATGTTGCTTAAGCACTGCCTAAAGCTTGAGTCAAATTATAGACCGACCCGCCAACGTAACATTTTCGTTACATTCCTTAACCTGAGTCCCCCAGTGAGGCAAGTTAAAGGGCATATCCTTAGTAAAATCCAGGGGAGAGTGGGTGATAAGCGCAACATTTTGTAAGGATTTCTCAGCAAAATCGGGACGCTAGGCCGGGTTCCTCTATGATAGGGATTAAACTTTGTAAAAATTCGTAAGATAACGGAGGCTTTAAGGTGGCTATCCCTCTATTAAATTATGCACCGACTTGCCAGAATGCCCGGGTGGGAGGCTTTGATGCTGGCAACAACGTTTCTAAGTTTTCCATAGATCAAGCCAATGATGTGGCAGATATAGACAACCTCATTGAGGCTGCCTACCGCCAAATCTTCTTTCATGCTTTTAAGAGCGATCGCGAACCTTTTCTGGAGAGCCAACTACGTGACGGTCAGCTAACTGTACGTCAGTTCATTCGCGGTCTGCTACTCTCAGATACCTATACCCGCGCTTTCTATGGTCTCAACAGCAACTACCGCTGTGTCGAACAAACTGTTCAGCGCGTTCTGGGGCGAGATGTCTACAGCAATGAAGAGACGCTTGCTTGGTCGATCGTGATTGCCTCCAAGGGTCTACAGGGCTTTGTGGATACATTGCTCGATAGCGATGAATATTTTGAGGCGTTTGGTGAGGATACCGTTCCTTACCAACGTCGCCGCGTGCTGGATGGCCGTGACCAGGGTGAGACGCCGTTTAATATCAAGTCGCCTCGGTACGATGAATACTACCGTTCGATCTTGGGCTTCCCACAAGCTATTTGGGTCAATGCTGTCCGTCGCTTTGTGCCCCAAGAGAAAGCCGCTAAGGCCGGCGATCCGTCAGAGTTCTTGGCTGCAGCGCGCAGCCTCAACAGCGCCCGTGGAACTGTCGCGCCCCGTGTTGCTACAGCCAACATCAATATGTCAGCCGTACCCTATCGCAAATTCGATGGGCCGATTGGGCCGGGTGAGTAGCAACTTCAGTTACCCTGAGTTGAACGGGTTTGAATGAACCCTTGCTGGCTCTCGACGGGTCAGAGTGTTAGAGGCGATTGCTTCAGCATTCGGCAGGTCGAGAGCTTTTTGCATTCTGAGTAATCCAATGAATCGTTGACCCCGCCCACGATGATGTAGGGGCGACCCCAACCGTCATCGCTGTGAATCCCTATGTCTGAACCGAACGCGGCTGAAACTCATTTACCGCGTCGGACCTTTCCGGATGCTTGCCCTTACCCATTAGCGACGGTGTTGGGCGATCGCTTTTATCCGGGGGAACCTTGTTCACTCCTTGAGGAAGAGTAAGTAGAATCACGAATTTAATCCTCAGCTCCCCCAAACCAATTTTCAACCATTAATCCCGCAAAATCCAGAAAATCCGACCCATTGTTTGTCACTAAAACCAAATCATTACAAAATGCAATACTAGCAATTTGCCCATCAACAAACGCAGGGGTTCTACCGATTTTGGATAGTCTTGCCCGTTCTTCCGCATGCCACCGTGCTGCTCTGAGGTCATAGTCCAAGATGGCGACTTTAGAGGGCATCTCAGCAACATAATCCAACAAAAATTTTCGTCGTGCTGACTCAGTCGGCATTCGCAATGCCCCATAGAGTAGCTCATGCACTACCACAGAAGCGGTTGCCACCTTCCCCTCATACAGCGCCATCTTCTCAACCACGAGCTTGTTGGGACGTTTCCGGTTGATTTCAGAAATCACATTGGTGTCTAAGAGAAATTGTAGGCTCACAACTGAACCTCCCGTCCTGGACTGCGATCTCGTAAATCAGCAAAATCCTCATCTGTGAACTCAATGCCGTCTCGCTCCATCCGTTCCCGAAATCGGAGTGTCATTTGCCAAAACGTCTCACCACTTGGATTAGGTTGGGCTACCTTTGTCAACCGCAAGCGCAGTGTATTCATCAGTGAAGTCTGCTCTCCTACTGACAACTCATCCAACGATTGAATGATTTCCTGTAGTGTCATGGTTCTACCTCCAAGGGACGCCCCAACTTTGCCCACTCTATTTTAATCTTCTCATCTAAAATCTCTCAAGTACCTTGCGCCAATCAAAGCGAATCTGAATTTTGCGCACCAAAAACAAAATGTCCGTAGAGACTAGTTTGCAACCAACCCAGACTCGTTTGCTGAATTTTGCTTGCCTCAAGTTGTCTTGGCTCAACTGATTCCGGCTCCACTACTGGTGACTCAACTCTTTCTAATCTAGCTAAACCCAAATCAACGCCGTCTAGTTCAATTCCCTCTAGCTCAATACCATTTAAGTCAGCTTTCCTTAGCTTTGCTCCCCACACATCAGCATCAATCAAATTCGTCTCATTCAGTTTGGCTCCCCGTAGGTCGGCTTTAATCAGGTTTGTTTCACTTAAGTCAGCGCCGCTTAAATCAGCCCCACTCAAGTCTGCTCCATTTAGGTTAGCCTTTTTCAGATCAGCCCCCTTCAAATTGGCTCCACTCAGATTAGCCAATGTCAAGTTAGCTCCATTCAGTTTAGCTCTGCTTAAGTCAGCGTTACTCAAATCAGCTCTAACCAGGTGAGCTTTCGTCAGTTGAGCTTCTCTCAAGTCAGCCCCACTCAGATTTGCACCACTCAGGTCAGCTCTTCTCAAGTCAGTCAGTCTCAATCTAGTTCCACTCAGATCAACTCGTTTCAAGCTAGCTCCACTCAGATTCATCTCGTTCAGGTTAGTGTCCTCTTGCGAAGAAGAATCTGCATTTCCTGAACATATTCTTTGAATTACATAAAATTTTCCGTTTTCTTGTCTGTTCAGAGTCCTCAGCTCTAAAAGCTGACATCCACTTATTTTGTTGGACTTCATCAACGAGCACAGCCTGTCAATATCATTTACTGAGCCCACAATAAATAGGTCAATACTGCCCTCCTTAAACCACTGTAATGTCAATCTGCCAGTACCGTGAACACTAACCATCTTCAAAAAGAGATCAACCTGGAGCTTCATGTCATCTGTTTCGACTGTAGGAATATCAATATCGATTTTTATGGAAGCCTTCTCCTCATGATCAACCTGCTGAATATTGATAATTTGATTACCTTTGACTATCTCTGCCGCTCCGTACACTGAGTTCTTAAACTCTTGCCCAGCGGATTCGGGTTCGTTTTCTTCCATCTTGATTGACCCAGATTGACTTTTCGCCCGACAGCGGTGGACTCTGCTCTGCCGCCGCAGCCTTTGCCCCTATATTTTGAGCGATCGATCCCGATTGCTGCTGTGCAGGTTGGCCGCCCTTGGTTTGAATGATAGTAAACTATGGAGTCGGACGCGATCGCGAGAGACATACCCTTGACTGTACGAGTACGCATAGCCCCTAGCCCTACGGGCAACCTCCACATTGGCACCGCCCGCACCGCCGTATTTAACTGGCTCTTTGCCCGTCGCCACGGGGGTCAATTTATTATTCGCATTGAAGATACGGATACCGAGCGATCGCGCCCTGAATATACCCAAAACATCCTCAATGGGCTGGCTTGGCTGGGCATGAACTGGGACGAAGGCCCGTTTTATCAGTCCAAGCGGCTGGACTTGTACCGTGATGCGGTGCAGAAGCTGTTGGATCAGGGACTCGCTTATCGTTGCTACTGCTCTGCCGACGAACTCAACACCCTGCGCGAAGCGCAAAAGGCTCGTAAAGAAGCGCCTCGCTACGATAACCGCCATCGCAACCTGAGCTCCGAGCAAGAGGCTGCGTTTCAAGCGGAGGGACGAAAACCCGTGATCCGCTTCAAAATTGACGACGATGCCCAGATTGTCTGGGAAGATCAGGTGCGGGGCAAAATGGTCTGGCAGGGTCGGGATCTCGGCGGCGATATGGTGGTGGCGCGAACCCCGACGGGCGATGAACCCTTTGGTCAGCCGCTCTACAACCTGGCTGTGGTGGTGGATGACCTGGATATGCAGATTAGCCATGTGGTTCGTGGGGAAGACCACATTGCCAACACAGCTAAGCAAATCTTGCTCTATGAGGCGCTGGGTGGAACAGTCCCCACCTTTGGTCATACACCGCTGATCCTCAATGAAGAAGGACGCAAACTCTCCAAGCGAGACAACGTTACTTCGGTTGACGATTTCCGGAAAAAAGGCTTCACAGCTGAGGCGATCGCCAACTACATGTGTTTACTCGGTTGGACACCGCCGGATTCTACCAAGGAAATTTTTACGCTTCCCGAAGCAGCTACGGAATTTGACCTCGATCGCGTCAACAAGGCCGGCGCAAAATTTGACTGGGACAAGCTGGACTGGCTCAATAGTCAGTATCTGCATGCCATGCCCCCAGCCGACCTCACGGATTTACTCATTCCCTATTGGCAGGCGGCGGGCTATGCGATTGATGCTGAAGGCGATCGAGCTTGGCTCGAAGAACTCACCGCGATGATTGCGCCGAGCTTGACCCACTTGCCCGATGCGGTGAAAGAAGTGCGTTTAGTGATTGGCGAGGGGATTACGTTCAATGAGAAGGCTGCGGCGCATGTGGCGCAAACTGGGGTTGCTGCTGTTTATCAGGGCGTTCTTGAGGCTCTGGCAGCGACCGATACAGGTTTTACGCCGGAGTTGGCGAAGGATATTATCAAGACGGTGACGAAGGCGCTGGGTGTAAAGAAGGGCTTTGTAATGAAGTCCCTGCGGGCGGGGCTCACCGGTGAGTTGCAGGGTCCGGATCTGATTGGTTCTTGGGTGCTGTTGCATGCAAAGAAGCAGGATGTGGTGCGCTTACAGCAGGCATTGACCCAGGCACAACCGTAGATGTTGCGTGAGCGATCACAAGCGTAGGGCTCGATATGATGAATATTTGGGGTTTAAGGACTGAGATCTGAAGTCATGACTTAGACTGCTCTTTGTGAACCTGTTTAAACTCATCCTTCGTCACTTGTCTTCTGCAAACTCCCCCTTCAAGCTGTCGTTCCGCTCAAAGCTGCGACGAACCTTAACAAACTGGATAAGTCGTGGCTTCAGCGGCTGGACGATCACGGTTGGAACGATCGCCCTCCTCGTTTCAACACCCATTTTGGCCGTGGTGCTCCATCTCTTCATCGGTTGGGGTAAGACGGCAGACCAGGATAGCAGTTCAGTGTGGCAGCATCTGGCCGAGACGGTTTTGCCCAGCTATATTCAGAATTCGCTGCTCCTGATGCTGGGCGTGGGCCTGGCTGTACTGATCATGGGCATTAGTACCGCTTGGCTGGTGACAGTTTGCCGCTTTCCCGGCAGCCGCTGGCTGGAATGGCTGTTGCTATTGCCTTTGGCTTCGCCTGCCTATCTGCTGGCCTATATTTACACTGAGTTTCTCGACTATTACGGCGGCGTACAGCTAACCCTGCGTCAGTGGTTTGGTTGGCAGAGCATCCAAGACTATTGGTTTCCAGAGATTCGCTCCCTCGGGGGGGCGATCGCCCTCCTCGCTCTGAGCCTCTACCCCTATGTGTACTTGCTGGCGCGAGTCGCTTTTCTAGAGCAGTCCAGTCGCACTCTAGAAGCCAGTCGTGCGTTGGGCTGTAGCCCCTGGCGAGCCTTTTGGCAGGTGGCGTTGCCGCTGGCTCGGCCCTCCCTCGCTGCAGGTTTAGCTTTAGCCCTGATGGAGACCCTGAGCGACTTTGGCACGGTGGAGTTTTTTGGCATTCCCACCTTCACCACGGGGATTTATCGCACCTGGTTGGGAATGGGAGAGCGTACGGCAGCGCTCCAGCTCGCGGCAGTCTTGTTGCTGTTTATTGTGGTTTTGATTGCGATCGAACGATGGTCACGCAATCAGTCCCGCTATTACCAAGGCGCAACCCATCGGCAACCTTTTACACCCTATCGTTTGGGCTGGCTGCATACGGGTCTGGCTTGGCTGGTTTGTGGTTTACCGGTTCTGGGGGGGTTTGGGCTGCCTTTGTGGCTGATTGTGCGCATGACCCTGAAAAACACGACCGAGAACTTTACGGCTAACTTTTGGCAACTGGCCCAAAATAGTCTGCTCTTGGCCAGCGTGACGGCGCTACTGGGGGTAATCCTGGCGCTGTTGATGGCCTACGGCCAACGCTTGCAGCCCACGGGCACAATGACCGTCTTGGTGCGCTTGGCGTCGCTGGGTTATGCGATGCCGGGCTCGGTGGTTGCCGTGGGCATTTTGATGCCCTTGGGCCAGTTCGATAACCTCTTGGCGGATTGGTTAGCCGCGCAGTTTGATCTACAGGTGGGGCTGCTGCTCAGTGGTACGATCGCCGCCCTGATTTTTGCCTATCTGGTGCGGTTTTTAACCCTCTCGTTTGAGACGGTGGAGTCGAGTTTGGGCAAGATTCAGCCGAGCCTGGATGATGCGGCTCGGAGTTTGGGGCATTCGCCCCTGGGGACGCTCTGGCGCATCCATGTGCCCCTGTTGCGGGGGGGCGTGTTGACGGCGGTGATGTTGCTGTTTGTGGATGTAATGAAGGAGTTGTCGGCGACGTTGGTGATTCGGCCGTTTAATTTTGAGACCCTGGCAACCCAGGTCTATCGCTATGCTTCGGATGAGCGCCTGGTAGAGGCGGCGGCCCCGGCGTTGGCGATTTTGGTCGTGGGCATTATTCCCGTGATTTTCTTAACGGTGGAAGTGGCGCGATCGCGCCCGGTTAGCTAGGGCACATCATCGAACGATCTCATGTGAAGTCCACTCATCAAAGATTATTCCGTGGCTATGACTATGCCATAGATATCAGCTCTTACTTCTTGAATTAGCTTTTTTTGTCCTGCTAATACATAAGGAGATTCCAATCATGAGCAAAGTAAAAAAAGGATAAATGAAAGCACTGATGATCGCAAAACCCATCAGTGGACGAGTAATAGGATTTATTGGAAATCCAAAAAGATCGACAAAGAAAGAAGATCTTCCGTTTAGAATCACCGATCCAGAAAATATAGTCATAAAACCCTGAAAAACCAGAAAAATGATCAACGCTTTCTGGAATATTTTTTCTCTAAAGCTATATCCATTTACACCTTGTTTTTTGTGTATTATTATAATCATAGAAATTGTCACCAGGGAAGCAAAAAGAACAGGTACACCAAAGCTTATAATGATAAATATGCTCCATCAAAGGTTGGTTACAGCAAATCCTAAAAAGCTCACTATTGCATATACCAATAAGTAGAGAAGAGCTTCCCAAGGACTTATTTCCAGAATCTTTTGTTCTTCGCCTTGCATCTTTTTCTTTCTCGACACAGAGCTTTTTATTGCCAATACTAGGCAATAGAATTAACAAAAAAAGACTATAACTTTGACCGAAAATAGTGTGATTTTATCGAGCCATTTTTCGAATCATATAGACATTGGTCTTCTTCAAGGTAATAACCCATGCCTACTTGGGTGAAATGTACCGTTTCAAATAGGATGCTAGGTGGAGTGCTAGGACAGTTATAAAATTGTTTGCTGAGCAGATCACTACTCTTGTAATGCCGTGACTTGCTCAACTTACAACGGCTACAGAGCTGTAAGTCCATCAAATGTAGTCGATGTACTCTCCTGACTCATAAAACTCAGCCACCTTACATAGCCAGTCAGTCAGGCTTTCGTGTGCAACGCTTAAAGCACCATCTCGATGAGAGACATACAATATACGAGATGTTGCTGTGAATGATTCATCCAAGTTCCCTACTATGCAGTAATAGCTACAACCGTACAATGTTCCTAGTCTATCTGGTTCAGCCAGAAAGGGCAGCCATCCTTGCTTCCAAGGCTCATCAGTAGGGTCAAGCTGAGAGTGTTCGAGAGACTCTTCCCTGAAATCCTCATATAAACCAACTGCACATTCTAAAGATAAAAATGAAAGTCCATGAAAAAATCCTTGAAACTCTTCCTCACCATATTCAGTTCCATTTTTCCATGCATAAAATTCATATGCTTCTAATGGCAAAGAAAAATCCAACTCATCCATTAACTCGTCAATCTCGTTACTTGTAAGTCCTGGTTGTAGCGTTCCATAGCAACTGTCTGGATGTCCCTCTCTTAAGCAGCTATCAATTCTGTGAATATAGTTTTTAGTTGTCGCCATCTCATTCAAAAATACAACTTCAGTAATGTAGTAAAAATCCCAATCGGATTATCTATTTGATTTGTGGGAGACAATGGAGTCTAGAAAAAACAAGCACCAGCAAACTTCTAGAATCGCAAGGTAGGCAAAATTCGTGAGTTTAAAATCAAGACATGGATTTATTGATATTTGCCCACCCTAGAGCTTTGCTCGCGAATACGCCGCCACGAACCCAACGTGCTAACTTAAAACCCCCTAAATCTCCCAGAACATAAAAAACAAAAGCACCAACTGGAGGATTCGTTGTATGGAGCCAGGAAAACGACTCAGGCTGCCATGTCCAACACTCCAAAGATGTACCGAGTAGTTCTACAAGTAATACTAATATGCCCATTATACCGTAGAGCGATCGTACCCCCTTACGATGCAAAATCCAGACAAAAATCAAAAGCAAAATAGCGCTCAGTGCATCATGCCAAAGGGCGATCGCCAGCATGCACAGGAGGAGTTGAAATCCTAATAAAAGCCACTTAAGTGTATCTTGCTGCTTAATAATCTTTAAATCTGCTAGCACCAACCCAGTACTAAATAAAATAGCATGACCGAAGGGAACATACAGAGGCACCGCATCCAGTCGATATAGATACAGATCGAATACTTGGCTGAATAGATATTCGGCTAGGGCAGAAAAGGGGACAAAGATAACTGCAATCCACTGTTCTTCAGTACTTAGCCCCCAAAGCATCACCACAAAATAGGCGATCGCAATTAAGTCTGCTAGCCACTGTGTCGCATAACCAAGATCAGCGAGTTTAACAGAATCGGCTCCTAAAACAGCGAGCAAGATGGGACTAAACCCCACAATTAGACCATAACGAGTCCAGTTACTCGGAATAGCGACATCGGTTTTGGTCGTTAGAGCCATAGATTCAGTGCTTTGCTTTTTGCTGTCCGAGCACAGGCATTTATTAGCACTATCCATTGATGTGAAATGTGATATATATTAGAACTTTTATCATAGATACGAATTTTAACATGATTTTTTTATGGATTTTTGAATCCACGTAAAACCCATGCAATTTCGTACCTACAGCTACGGCTAAGAGAATCGTCGCAATCCCATCAGATGGCTACAGAAGACAAAGATTAGGGGCTGTCATCATTTAGATTTCAAGCTCTGACTCTGACTGGCCTACCGCCCCTTTTCTTGTTTTTGGGGTCGGGCACTCCATCCCTTGTCCCATCAGGCTTCTGAGTTTAATTGATGACACGCCCTAAATTAGTTATCAACGCTCTTGCTGACCAATGGATTTAAAAACTGAGCTATCCCATAGATGAGGAAACCGGCTCCCATGCCCGGTAAAACTTCGTAAATAGACCCAGACAACTGCAAAACATTACTCCAGATTGCTGCAGTTGCAATTCCCCCAATCATCATGCTGACACCCACTTGAGGTTTAAGTGGCAAACGCCAAACCCGCACGATCAAAATTGGTCCCAAGCTAGAGGCCAAGGCTGACCAGGCAAATATCTGTAAGGCAAACATACTTCTCGCATTGGTGAGTGCAATGACCACAATCAGCACTGTGACGATTAAGGTTCCTGCCTTGACTAAACGATAGGATCTCGCCATTCTGGGGAAAACATCTTGGGTCAGGGCAGCTGAGCAAGCGAGGATCTGGGAATCAGCGGTCGAGATCACGGCCGAAAAGATCCCAGCTAGCACAACTCCAACAAGTATTGCAGGCAGCAGTGCGATCGCGAGTTTGGGTAAAGCCAATTCTGGATCGCCGGCATTTAACAAATCCGGCAATAAAACACGAGCCGTTAAACCAACCAGAATTGTAGCTGTAGAAAACAATAGATAGAGCAATGCATAGATATTCCGGGTCTTGCCCATGTTTTTGGCATCGTCAAGTACCATGGCTCTGACCATAATATGAGGTTGGCCAATAACCCCAAAGCCGGCGACTAACCAACTGAGCAAAAACAGAGCAAAACCATACTGCAAATTATCAGGAATCACCGTAGTTAGGGTTGGATCGATCGCCTTAAGTTGCTGCCAGAGTGAACCGAAACCGCCACAACTCTTCAAGGCCACAACCAATAGCAAAACCATCGCAACAACCATGACAATTGCTTGAATGGCATCCGTCCAAATCGAAGCACGAATCCCACCGGAAAAACAATAGGCAAACACAATGACCGCACCCAGAAGAATTCCCCAACTGTAGTCCCAGCCAAACACCACATGTAAAGCTTTACTTCCTGCTAACAGTTGTGCTGCTGCATAAGCGCCCAGGAACACAATAATCAGACCAGCGGATACAATCGCGATCGAACGCCCTGCTTTACGGTCGGGGGCAAGAAAAGAACTAATGGTCTCAGCTTGATTTTCTTGTGAGAGAATGCGCAGACGCTTATGCACCATAAACCAAGCGATGTAGTCGCCGACAAACCAACCGACTAGCAACCACATCGACGAAATTCCCACTTGATAAGTCCATCCCGTCACGCTAATAAACATTCCACCACTGTGGGCAGTCGCAAAAGCAGATAAACCGGTTAGCCAAGGATTAACACCACGACTCGCCAACAAGTAGTCAGTTGTGGTGTTACTTTTGCGACTAGCAGAATAAACACCAACACCTGTAAACAGTAGTAAAAACGCCAGAAAGCTAAGGATGATGGCCATGGAGACTTATCCTTTAAACAGATGTGCAGCCATTCGCCCAGAGGCATCCACACAAAAATCAATTGGCTCATAACCCGTTGAACCAAGAAATTCCTGGAATTTCTTGACTGGATATTTGAAGGAGCTCAAGGTATGGAACTTTTGCCCTTTCTCGATTTCTATGACTTGTCCTCCTATCTTGAATTTCTGTGCCTTTGTTGCCGACAGGACATGCTTTAGATCATGGGAGTTAGGTTCCCATTCAGGCTTATACTGAAATGCACTGGCATCAAATTCAAGAAGATCTAAATCACGCTTAACACGCTGCATTATATTCTCCATAAAGACTGCCATTCCTGGGTTGTCATAAGCCTCCATTAAAGAGGTTTCATCTTGATTGGCATCATGAACCAAAAGCAAGTAATGTGCTTGGGGGATTAAACCTTTGATTTTGGTGATAAAAACAGGGACTTCATCCCTCCTGAGATTGGCGATCGTGCTCCCTTTAAAAAGAACAACCGTTTTCTGAAAAGCAGGCAAACTCTCTAATTTCATGAAGTCGTGTTGAATGCCACTCATGGAAATATCAGGAAATTCAGACCGAATGACAGCAAGACCTTTGTCTAAAAAGGATTGAGAAATATCAATCCCAACATACCCTTCCAAATCAGAACATGTTTTTAAGAGTGGCACTGTTTTTAATCGTAGGCTTTGCTCACTTCCTGGACCCAACTCAATAAAAGTTGCCTGAGAACCAATTAGCGAAGTCAGTTGCTTCCCTTGGCTTTGAAAGAGTTTTGCTTCATACTTATAAAGATAATAATCTTCTTCATTTTCCAGCATCTCATTATATAAAATGCCACCTCGAACTGGATCGGTTTCATCTTGTGGTGTACCATATAAGTAGGGCCACAAGTTGCCGCTTATTTTGCCCGAGAAAAAATCCAATGCTTCTTGTTCAAGCCCACCAATGACCTTTTCGTCTTCCGTATTTTTGTTCATGTTTTTTGTCTATTAATAGAGGTGTCTTCTAAGTCCGTAACCAGAAATCATCCTGACAGATAGTAGCTTGAATAAAAACAAGATATCTCAATCCTTACTTCTGCACGAAAACGCCTTATTCTCATCTTTGATCGCAAAGGGATATCAAACTGTTGTAATTACAACAAAGAAACTGCAAGCTCTTTTTAAGTCAGACAATGTTCCTAAGTTAGGACTATAGCTCAGTCTAAGCAGCGAGTAAAGTGCATCATCAGGAAATCTCGATTAATCGCTATTTTTTCGATTTCCGAGGATTGAAACGTCGAAAGACTACTTCGACCCAGTTCCGAATCCGTTTTTTTCGATTTTTTTTATCAGAAAATGTGCTGGTAATACCTTAAAAAAGGGACAGGTAACGTTTTGAGCACAGGACAAAAAAATAGCCGTTGGCTGAAACTCTGAAAGTCCCTCATGACTTAATTCCTTAAACTTTAACTTGCTTTAGTAATACTGCTAGAACTCTGAATGTTTGCTGAGTTTAGACGCAAACACTCGTCAATTAAGCACTAAGCTTCTACGCTATTCTAAGCTGCTAGACTCTGATGTCGCTCAATGCGGAACAATCTTTACAATTCGAAAAGTAAATCCGCAAAAATATTGGAATATTCGTACTTCCACCCTAAACTGCCAGCATAATTTAAGGTGACGTGGAATTGCCTTGGGTTTGCTCTATCAAGCCAGTCCTTGGATTTTTCTGTTTTTTGTGCAGATCCCTTCGCTAATGATGGTTAAGAATTTAATCCGGTCATTGCAAAATGCTCAAAACCCTTGGCAGGCGAGACGCACTTCGACTTCGCTCAGCGACCACCTGCGCTACGGAATGCCCGATTTATTTTCTAAACTTCCATAGCGATCGCTCCTCCCCATCCAGTACCATCGGGAACAACGACACTGCGTGTAAACGGAGAAATGGAATGCTAAACCAAAACCAAGGACTACTCGCTGTTCTGGGCATCTCTCTGCTCTTTACCCCGCCCCTCACCGCTCAAGAACTTGACCCCCCAACCACCCAAATACCCACTGAGGCGGAAAACCAAACCCTCGACCAAGGCATCGGTGCCAATCAGTTTAGCGATGTTGACCTGAGTGACTGGGCATTCCAAGCCCTTGATGACTTGGTGCGTCGCTACAATTGCATTGTGGGCTACCCCGATGGTACATTTCGGGGCGACGAATCCGTCTCCCGTGACGAATTTGCCGCCGGTTTCAATACCTGCTTACAGCGGCTAGAAGGACTCATTGAAGCGAGCAGTGCGGACGCTGCCCCCGTGTCTGAGCTTGAAGACCTGACCCAGCGCCTGCAAAACCTCCAATCTCAGTTAGACGAACTCGCAGGCGAGGTGGAGGCGATCGATGATCGCGAATCCAATTTAAACAGTAGCGACACCACTCTAGAGGCGGAAATCGAGGTCAACACCTCCTCCAGCGATCAGCTGAGCAATGAATAGTCAGGCCTGGCACTCTCCTGGTGGCATTGACCTGCAAGTTAATGGCGGTCTGGGCTTAGCATTCCCCGACTTAACCGCCGACGATTTGCCGAAGCTGGAGGCGATCGCCGTCTACCTTTGGCAACAGGGTATCGATGGCTTTTGTCCCACCATCGTCACCACCGCCGTTGAGAAAATTCAGCAGGCCTTAGCTGTGATTGCCACGTCAGGTTTGCGCGACTGGCAACCGGGTCGGGCGCAACTCTTAGGCGTTCACCTTGAAGGGCCGTTTCTCAACATCGCCAAGCATGGCGCTCACTCTGAAGAGTATTTGCTGCCGCTAACGCTCGAAAACGTCAAGCGGGTACTGGGGGACTATACCGAGTTAGTGAGCATCATCACGCTAGCTCCAGAAATTGCCCAAGCTGATGACGTGATTGGTTATTTGTGCGATCGCCAAATCATTGTCAGTCTCGGCCATTCCCTGGCCACCGCCGAAGACGCTAACCGTGCCTTTGACCAGGGTGCCACCATGGTTACCCATGCCTTCAACGCCATGCCCAGTCTCCATCACCGCAAACCCGGTTTGCTGGGCGCGGCGCTGGCCCGTGCGGGGGTGCAATGCGGCTTTATCGCTGATGGGCAACACGTTTGCCCAACAATGCTGCAACTCCTCTTGCGAGCTGGACAAGACAGCAAGGGGCTCTTTCTGGTCAGCGATGCCCTCGCCCCCTTTGGCTTGCCGGATGGCGTCTATCCCTGGGATCACCGCCAAATCACCGTAACCAATGGCACCGCAAGATTGCCGGATGGCACACTCTCGGGAACCACTTTGCCGCTGCTGGTGGGCGTGGAAAATTTAGTGCAATGGGGTTTGTGTGAACCGGAGGTAGCGATCGCCCTGGCCACCACCAGCCCCCGCCACGCAATGGGTCTCCCGGACAATATTCCCCAATCTCAACTACACTGGCATTGGCAGCCCGAGACCCAGACCCTGAGTTGGCAGCGGGAAGACGGCGGAGTTTAGGGTTCAGAATTCAGAGTTCAGAGTGCTTGTACGACATGGATTTTGAGCTGTAGATTTTGAATCAGCGATTTATTTTTGCTGTTTTGCCCTTCAGTTTGTAATTCGCAACGATCCAGTCAGTCGGTCGTAAGTCCCCTGGCACAATAGGAAATTGGTTCCTTTTGAATAAACCATGGTTGACATTCCCCGGTCTCTCGACGCAGCAATTCAGCAGTCCCAGATGGCAACGCATACGGCTCTCGATGCAGGCTGTCTACGCATTCAGGTGGAGCTGGTCTTCCCCGAAATTGCCCTCCAAGCCCAGGCGATCGCCCTGCAATATGCCCAGATGCTCCTGCCCGACTATGGCATGGGCTTGAAAATACTCTTTGCAGATACCGGCGCTGCCTCCTTGGCCCGACGGGATTGGGGCGAGACAGAATTTAAAGTGAGTGACTTGGGAAGTCGTTTTACGTCTGTGGAGACGAAGCTCAACGAGACCGACGAGATTTATCTGGTGGTTTGCCCCTCCTCAGTTGAGGTGGAATCGGTGGAGAAGCTCTGCAACCTGGCCGAAGCCCGACCCGTGATTTTGCTCATCCCCCAACTCGAAAGTGTTGCCACCGTCGGCATTGGCTACGCGGCGCGGCAGTTGCGCGATCGCTTTCTCAGCACCCTTGAAACGGCATACTACCTCAAACCCTTTGAGGGCGGTGTGGTTTGGCGCACCTTCCCCAACCGCTGGCAAGTCTGGATTGAAACAACAACTGTGGAAGAGACGGGTGTGGAAGAGACAGATGCTGAAACGGACAGCGACGGCTACAAGCTGATCGCCGAAGAACCCCAAAAACCCGCGGGCGAACGCCTAGAGCGTATTTTGCTCGGAGAAGCCCAAGACCAGCAAGACCCCAATGCGCCAAAACCGAAAGTGGGCTTTTTGAGCAGTTTACAGCGAATTTTTGATGCTTTGAGTCAGTGATGTCAAGGCAGAGGAAGGAGCGCAAAAGGCAGAGGGTTGAAGCAATGCGCACCCAGCAGATGAATTCGACTGTCTATCGTAACAGTTCCTACAATGAATATTGCTATAGCGTGAGTCAACAATGACCCCTTCGCCCTTTCCAGGAATGGATCCCTACCTAGAGCAGCCTGAACTGTGGTCTGAAGTTCACAGTCGATTGATTGTGGCGATCGCCGATCGGCTCTCAGAATTGTTGAGTGAAGCCTATCGCGTGGCGATTGAGAAACGCATTTATCTTAATACGCCGAATTATTCGAGCTTAGTGGGAATTCCAGATGTTGCGGTGCTGCGTCCCGGGCGATCGCAACCCCCTAGCACCACCGCTACGTTGCCCCAGACCCATGGGCCCATGGTGGTGACGGTGCCAATGGCCGATGAAGTCCAGGAGCGGTATCTAGAAATTCGAGAAGTGGTCTCGGGGGCGGTGATCACAGCGATCGAGATTCTTTCCCCCAGCAATAAGCGACCCGGTGCCGGGCGACAAGCCTATGAACGGAAGCGCTATGGGGTTTTGGGTAGCATGACGCATTTGGTGGAGCTAGATTTGCTCCGCGTAGGAGAGCGGCTGCCGATGCAGGGTGCGTCGGCTTTTGACTATCACGTCCTGATTTCACGTGCGCCAGAGCGCCCCCAAGCGCAGCTTTATGGGTTTACGGTGCGCCAACCGCTACCCACAATTCCCATCCCCTTACAGCCCGGTGAATCGGAGCCATTGCTCGATTTACAAGCAATTTTTGTCCTGGTGTATCGGCGGGGTCGCTATCATCTGGCCGTGGATTACCTTCAGCCACCTATACCACCGTTGGCGGAGGATGATCGAGCCTGGTGGGCGGCTCGGAAACAATCAACGTGAATTTGGAGAAGCTATGTATTGCATGGCGGCCTTAACTGATGAATCCTCTGTTCTCACATAAATTCACGATCGAAACTGACCAACCGCTCGATGTAGTCGTCGAGCGTCTACAACGCTATGTCAAACCCATGAACATAGACGGGCTGATATTCCGTCCTATCCCTGCCCCAGAAATCAGTCAAAATCTTCTTGTTCAAACAGCACAGCATCATCCTGATCTCTATAAGGGAACTGTATCTGAAACAGGATTCAAGATTATCCGAGTTGTAAAGCAAAAAAACTCATTTCGCCCCGTCATTCGAGGCAAGTTTATCGTCACATCACAGGGGACAACCAATGTAGAAATAAAGATGCTACTCCATAAAATAGTTTTGGTGTTTCTGCTATTTTGGTATTCCGTATGGTATGGCATTCACCTGCTTGGTTTTGGCTCCTTTGAAAATGGAAATAGTAGAATAGTTATGCCACTCATCCTTCTTGTCGTATTTAGAGCAGCATTTTGGTATGAGTCTAATCGTAGCAAAGGAGATCTTGAAGTAATTTGCCAGGAAGTCTCCGAGGCAGTAGACAACTGTCTCAAAGAAAACCGAAAGAAAACCGAAATCCTAGAGAATTGGCTTACATTCCTAGGAATCTCTTCTATTATTGCTTTTGCTTTGATTAGATTCGTCGCTAATTCATGAAATAAACCGTCTATACTCATTCACTGTCAAGATGCCCATCCCCCTCGAAAATAAATCCACGATCGCCGACATTCGCCACCGCTTTGACCAAGATGTAGAGCGATTTTCAAATCTAGAAACCGGCCAGAGCGCGACTATGGATGCGCCCTTAGCAATGGAACTGATCACGGCTGCGGCGATCGCCAGCACCCGCCCCATCCAGCACGTTCTCGACATTGGCTGTGGTGCGGGGAACAACAGCCTCAAGCTGCGCCAGACCCTGGGGCAAGACTTTGAGATCACGCTCTTGGATCTGAGCCAACCGATGCTTGATCGTGCCCAAGCCCGACTTGCCGAAGTGAACCAGGGTCAATTGCGGGCGATCGCCGCTGACTTCCGGGTTACCGCCCTCGAACCCGAATCCTTTGATGTGATTCTGGCTGCCGCTGTGCTGCACCATCTACGCGATGATGCCGACTGGCGCAGCGCTTTTGAGAAAATTCACAGTCTGCTGCGTCCCGGAGGGAGCGTCTGGATTACGGATCTAGTGATTCATGAAACGTCGGGGGTGCACCAGATGATGTGGCAGCGCTATGGGCAATATCTCTCTGGGCTCAAGGGGGATGCCTATCGGGACAAGGTGTTTGACTATATTGATCGGGAAGATTCGCCTCGCCCAGTGACGTACCAGTTGGATTTATTGCGATCGGTCGGCTTTGACCATGTCGAACTGCTGCACAAGAATTCTTGCTTTGCCGCGTTTGGCGCGATTAAAGGGGGATGAAATTAGGTGAGGATCACGCCTCCCCCTTTCCTAGACGCTTTGCGGCTTCCCGCAGGATAGGGGGATTGAGGGGGATTAACGCACCTCATGCTTATGAAAACCGCTATAGGTCAAATCGTCATAATGTCCTTTTCTTTCGCCGCTAAAATCTCATCAATTTTAGTGGTGTACTTGTTGGTGATCTTTTGGATCTCAGCTTGCAAGTCGGCAGACTCATCCTTCGAGATTTCTGAGCTTTTCTCTTCTTTCCGAACGCTCTCAACAGCATCTCGACGGATGTTCCGAACCGAAACTTTGCCGTCTTCGGCCAGTTGTTTTACCTTTTTGGCCAGCTCTTTACGACGGTCTTGGGTCAGGGGGGGGATGTTGAGGCGGATCACCTTGCCGTCGTTGTTGGGCGTGATGCCAATATCAGAGAGGCTGATGGCTCGTTCAATCGCCGTCATGCTGCTGGCATCATAGGGTTGAATCAAGATCATGGTCGCTTCGGGTGTAGAGATGCCGGCGATCGACTTGAGGGGAGTGGGCGAGCCGTAGTAATCCACCTCGACCCGATCGAGGAGTGAGGCATTCGCCCGACCCGTGCGCACTGTGTTGAAGTTGCGCTGGGTGGCTTCGATCGCCTTTTGCATGGATGCTTCTAAATCACTTAATTTCACAGGAACCTCCTACGATTGTGCCAATGGATTCACCTTTGACTGAGCGGATAATATTCCCACGCACAGAAAGGTCAAAGACAACGATGGGAATGTTGTTTTCTTTGCAGAGGGCGATCGCCGTACCATCCATAACACGGAGGTCTTGGCTCAAAACATGACTGTAGGTCAGGCTGGTGTAGCGGTGGGCGTTAGGATTGGTGGTGGGGTCAGCATCGTAGACGCCATCGACCTTGGTTGCTTTAAAAATCACATCGGCGTCAATCTCGGCAGCCCGCAGCGCGGCGGTGGTATCGGTGGTGAAGAAGGGGTTGCCCGAGCCCGCACCAAAAATGACGACCCGGCCCTTTTCGAGGTGGCGAATCGCCCGGCGTCGAATATAGGGCTCAGCCACCTCTTGCATGGCGATCGCCGTCTGTACCCGAGTGGGAATCTCAATTTGCTCTAAGGCATCCTGGAGCGTGATCGCATTCATGACCGTGGCCAACATGCCCACATAGTCTGCTGTGGCCCGTTCCATGCCAGCGGCGGAGGCCTTCACGCCCCGGAAAATATTGCCACCACCGACCACGATCGCCACTTGAATGCCAATGGCTAGGACTTCGGCCACCTCTTGGGCAATATCGGCGACCACCTTGGGGTCAATGCCGTAACCCAGGTTGCCCATCAAGGCTTCACCACTTAGTTTGAGTAAGACCCGTTGGTACGTCATTGGCGCTGGGGGCGAGTGAGGATTTGCGCTGTATTTGCCTCAATTACCATAGCAGGTTTTCGGTAATTCCCCTGCTCTCAATCGTCCGGGTTATTGACCTCCATGAGCGTTAGCACCGCCCCTTGGGGGTCGGCGATCGTCACAAACCGTCCCGGCTCAATTGTCACAATGTCAATCATTGCTTTGCCACCCCGGCGTTTAACAATGTCTAGGGCGGCATCCAAATCGGCCACGTTGAAATAGACAGCCCAAGCGGAGGGCACATGGAGCGGTAGATTGATTTTATCGAGATCAAAAATGCCACAGTTGAGACGGCCCTGTACCCGACAGGTGACATAGTGGGGTGGTTTTTCATCCACTTCGGGCACCCAGCCCAAGACCGACTGATAAAACTGCATCGCCTGCTCCGAGCCTCGGGTCTGTAATTCTGTCCAGCAGAAGGTATTCACTTCATTCACCCGCCCTGCGCCAATATGGTCTTGGGCTTGCCAGAGATTGACCATTGCGCCGGTGGGATCTTGGACGATCGCCATTCGACCGTAATTCATCACCGCAAAGGCAGGGCTGATCACTGTGCCCCCTTGTGCTTGCCAAGTGGCTAGGGTGGCGTCAATATCGGTGACGTTAATATAGCTCTGCCAATGGGGCGGAATCTGTTGGGTCTGCATCTCCTCGGCGAGGGGAAACAGGGCGGCAACGGAGCGATCGCCCTTGAGCGCCATCCAGTATGGGGGGGCATCTGTAGGCGAGCGATCCTCAAAAGACCAGCCCAACAGTTCTCCATAAAAGTCTTGAGCGGCTTCCGGGTCGCTAGTGGCCAGATCCACCCAGCAAAAAACACCGTGTTCATATCGTTCGCGAATTCCCATGTTGTCCTCCTAAACTATTACTTAGATTATTTCCAAAAAATAATATCCAAGGCGGGCGAGACGCCCGCGCTACGGGTATTGAGAGCGTAAAAACCGTAGCGCAGGCATCCTGCCTGCCACCGTTCCGTTAAGACGATATCAATTCATCGTACAAATATACCATCTTGGACACCAAACGACTGACGAAAATTAGCAAATATCTCAGTAAGCACCTCCGCCATACCCCCGAACGGTTAGGGCTGACGCTGGCTCCCGGTGGATGGGTGGACGTGGAGGAATTGCTTGCCGCTTGTGCCGCCCAACAATTTGCGCTCCAACGGGAGGAACTCGAACAGGTGGTGGCCACCAACGACAAGCAACGATTTGCCTTTGATGCCACCCGGATGCGGATTCGGGCCAACCAGGGCCATAGCACGACCGTTGATCTGTTGCTAGACCCCCAAACGCCGCCAGATGTGCTTTACCACGGCACGGGCGAGCAATCCGTCTGTGCTATTTTGGCGGCGGGCTTGCTGAAGATGGCTCGGCATCATGTACATCTTTCGGCTGATGTAGAAACCGCTCGCAAGGTGGGCAGCCGTCACGGTCGTCCGGTCATTTTTGCGGTGGATACGGCTGCCATGGTGCAAGCGGGTGTGGTCTTCTACCGTTCGCAGAACGGAGTTTGGCTTGTGGATCAGGTGCTCCCGCAATATTTGACGGTGTTAGAAGAAGGGGATCGCTCTGAAGTATAGACGGGATTGATGCATTGGCAACGAAGCGAGCGAGATCCCCCCGGCTCCGCCGACCCCCTTGGATAAGGGGGTTTTCTTGTTATACTGAATCCGGATTGTATGAACACAGAAAGCGAAGGCTGATCCGGGTGGCGGGCAAGATGTACTTCGACTCCCCTTCGACTCCGCTCAGGACAAGCGCTCAGCAACCACTCGCGCTACAGGCTATTGAGCGCAGAAACCCGTAGCGCAGGTGGTCAGTGAGCTTGTCGAATCTGCGGGAGCACCTGATCCACAAGCCAAACTCCGTTCTGCGAACGGTAGAAGACCACACCCGCTTGCACCATGGCAGCCGTATCCACCG
>JBCDEB010000068.1:0-35478 GCA_039180005.1 Cyanobacteria bacterium P01_G01_bin.54
ACGAGTCATGACGGGTTATCACCCCCAACGATGAAAACCCCCTTACCAAGGGGGTCGGCGTAGCCGGGGGGATCTCGCTAGCTTCATTTACTTGGTGCAAGAGTATTAACATTGTCTATTTTCAAAGTAAATCCGGATTGTCTGAACACAGAAAGTGAAAGCTGATCCGGGTGACGGGCAAGATGTACTTCGACTCCGCTCAGCAACCACCCGCGCTACGGGATATTGAGAGTAGAAACCCGTAGCGCAGGTGTCCCGCCTGCCCGAGGAATAATCAGTAGATTATCTCCCCCTACGCTTTGCGGATTTGGTATCAGACCTCGACAGTTTTACAAGCTCACTGGACTGTAAGCTCAGTCTTTACTTTTCTTCTGATGGTATACAGTCAGGATTTTGTATTAATTTCAACTCTTTTTGCTTTAAATCTGTAAAACCATGTTGACACCTCTTATTTTACCTCTGATCGAGTGGCAATCTTCATTAACCATTAGCTCAACATTGCTAGCCACGGTAGGTGGTGCTGAAGGTGAAGGTTCAACCAAAATTCTTGCGGTTGCCGTTACGCTAACCATCATTGCCGTTTTTATTACTGCTCAAATCTTTGGGGAATTGGCAACTCGGATTGGCCTCCCCACTGTTCTCGGGGAATTACTTGCGGGTTTGCTACTGGGAGTATCAGGGTTGCAGATCCTAATGCTAAATGATGGGACAGCGGTTGCGCCTTGGTATCTTGAAATGGTTGAGTGGACTTCCGGGGGCGATCGCACTGCCGTTTTAGAGGCTTTTAATGTCCCTGTGCGAACTCTCATTAATGACTATGCCGAATTTGGGGTGGGGGTTTTGCTTTTTAAGATTGGCCTCGAGGCTGATCTTAAAGAATTGATTAAAGTAGGCCCTCAAGCTACAACTGTCGCGATTGTCGGCGTCTTTTTACCGCTGATTGCCGGCTTTCTTGGCTTAACGACCGTCTTTCACTTAGATACAATTCCGGCATTGTTCGGTGCAGCAGCCCTCACTGCAACCAGTATCGGTATCACCTCGCGCATCATGCAAGATCTTGGCGTTTTACAAACCAAAGAAGGGCAAATTATCCTGGGTGCTGCTGTACTCGATGATATTCTGGGGATTGCGATTTTGGCGATCGCTGTGGGCATTGCCAACCACGGGACGGTCGAAGTTACTAATATTCTGAGCATTATTGTCAGCGCTGTACTTTTTGTCGCTGCCGCGATCGCCCTCAATAAATTTTTTGGCCCGATCTATATCAACATTCTTGAACGACTCAACAATCGTCATAGCGTTTTAGTGGGTGCAATGATCTTTTTGGCAGTCATGGCGATTTTTGCCCAAGCGATTGGTCTTGAGAGTATTTTGGGCTGCTTTGCTGCTGGTGTTGTTCTGGGAGATACCAAAGCAACCCATGCCCTTGAAGAAGCGTGTGAACCTCTTGTTGCCCTCTTTGCCACCATTTTCTTTGTCACGATCGGTGCCAAAACCGATCTAACATTCCTCAATCTGGCCAATCCGGATAGCCGCACGGGCTTAGTTATTGCTGTTTTCCTGACAGTGATTGCGATCGTCACTAAGATAGCTGCCGGCTATGGCATCTTTACTTCAGAAAAAGTTGATCGTCTGGCGATCGGCACGGGTATGGTTCCTCGGGGTGAGGTCGGTCTGGTCTTTGCTGGTTTAGGCACAGCAACTGGAGCCTTATCGGATTCGCTGAACGTGGCGATTGTCTTGATGGTGATTGCGACAACCTTTGTAGCACCACCGATGTTGCGCTGGGTCTTTAGCCGGACTAGCAAGCGCATTTGAACGAGAACGTATCGGTTGTGTTTTAAGCGCTAATTCCCTGGTTGAGCGGAGCCAGTGAATAAATTCAGAGCAGTCTCATCTTATCTCAGCGTCATACCGTTTACCTTGCTCCAAGGTTTCTCCGATGAGGAGATGTTTCGGGACTGGCAGCGCTCTCTTGAAGACTGCAATGAGCTGAAGAAATATCAAAAGCAGTTCGACTGCATCTGGTGATTCAAACTTGTGCAGTGTGTTTGTATAGTCGTAACAAAATAGACCCGCTCTTTTTGTAAGAGAGCGGGTCTATTTTAATGTTGAGTTTGTTTGAGAAATGTTCTAAATTGTGATCTGATTCAGTCGAGGGTACTATGACTGATCTGACGTTTGGGCTAAGCCTGCATTGACACACTGGTTGAGTAACCAAACACCCCCGAAAAACTTGAGGGTTTCTAGGCCCCAGTAGAGGACTTGCTCTAGCAGCATGGGTTCAGGCATGGCTGGGCGGTTGCCTAAAGTCCCTTCCAAAATCAGTCCCCAGCCACTGAGTTGAGGGGTGAGCCAATAGGCATAGAGTAGCGCGATCGCCAGCAGACCCGCCGCTAGACCCAACATGGTTTGGGTCGGTGCGCGATCGCCCACTGCCGTTTGGCGTAAGCCCGTCAAAATCACCAGTATGCTTGCTGCGAGCACCAGCTCAATGTGGTTAAAGACCTCAAACAGGGTATAACCTGCTGCGGCAAACCCGGACTGGACGATCATGCCATTGCCATAGAGACAGGGCATCACGACGCCGTCGAGAATCAGGCTAGCGCTGAGCCAAAAGCCCAAGGTGGCGGCGATCGCCAGGTAGACTTGAGTGACTTTCAAGCCTTGCCATCGGTGTAAAGGATAAAACATGAGAATTAGTCCAGAATGAAAGGATGAAAAGCAAATAGAATAATCTTCTTCTAGACTAGGCAGCTCCTCAACGATTTGGGGTAACTACCACATGAACTGTTACGCTTGTTTACGCGGGCGTAACAGATGGAGCGATCGTTTTTGCCGGGTTAACGACGGCCCTCCAGCCAATAGGTTTGCATATGTCCCTTGCCTTTGACTTCGATCTGTTCTCGGGGGGTGAAGCGGTAGCGATCGCAGAGATAGTGGTAGGTCGCTGCCGTCACTTGGATTTGCCCCGGCTCTCCGTGGGACTCCATGCGGCTGGCGGTATTGACCGTGTCTCCCCAGAGGTCATAGATAAATTTCTTCGTGCCGATCACGCCCGCGACCACCGCCCCCGTATTGATACCGATACGAATTTTAAACCGCTCATCACTGGCTGGCCCCAGTTGACGGATCACCGCTTGCATATTGAGAGCCATCTCAGCGATCCGTTCGGCATGGTCGGGCTGGGGGTTGGGCAGGCCACCCACAACCATATAGGCATCACCGATGGTCTTAATTTTCTCCAAACCATGCTCCTCGCTGAGCTGATCAAAGGTGGAAAAAACCACATTGAGGTGTTCTACTAACTCAATGGCGGAGAGCCGAGCGGCAATTTCCGTGAAGCCCACTAAGTCGGCAAAGAGAACGGTGACGGCTTCAAACGTGTCGGCGATCGTATCTGGGCTGGCTTTGAGCCGATCGACGATGGGGCTGGGTAAAATATTCAGCAATAGGCTCTCAGTCGTGGCCTGTTGTTTTTGCAGGGCAAGTTCTGTTTCTTTGCGCTTGATAAACTGACCCAGTTGGTTCCCGGTGGCGGTCATCATTTGCAGCAGGTTTTGATCTGGGGGTTGTTGTTGGCAGCGGAAAAAAGCCATGACGCCGATCATCTCGCTGCCGCTTTGGATCGGGAAGGCAAAGGCGGAGCGGAGGCCAGCTCCCACCGTTGCGGAATCGGGTCCAAAGGTCGGCTCGGCCGTTAAGGCAGTGATCCATTGGGGCTGACCCGCTGACCAAACTTGGCCGGCAAAAGCGACTCCTTCATTGCAACGGTTGCGATCGCCCTCCCCCACAAAGGTGACAAACTGCTCTGGGTTGCTCAGCCAAAAATCAACTCGGTGGAGCCGAGGAACGGGAAGACTGACAGGTTGGCCGGCTTGACGCCAGGTTGTGGTGCTGAGCTCGTTGCTGGCGGGGCGGCGATCGTCGCTCCCTTTGGGAGCCCAAAATTCCCCAATTTCCCAACCTAGACTCTCACCGATTGCCTGGAGAATGCGTTGAATAGCGCGATCGAGGGAACCCGATTCGGAGAGAATGCTGGCGATCGCATATTGAGCTTTGAGCCGTTGTTGGGTGCGTTGTCGCTCCGTCACATCACGACCGATATAGACCAGATTCGGCACCGTGGTGAGGGTGGCAATTTCATCGGGGTCGGTACTGGGGGGATGTACCAGTGAACAGGACAGGGCTACGGTAATCTGGGTTCCGTTTTGGGTATGGCAGAGCACCTCCAAGGTTTGGGCTTCGGTTTGACGCTCGGCGAGAAAGGTCTCTAGGGTGGGCAGAACCGTTTCGGGATGGACAAAGAGCTGGGTGAGGGGCCGATCAATTAGTTCCGCTTCGCTATAGCCAAAGAGAGCTGCGGTTGCTCCATTAACGGTTTTGATCTGATGCTCGGGGGTGGTCACGATCAGGGCGTCGGCGATCGAGCTGACGATCTGATGGGTATAGTTGCGGGACTGTTGGAGGGCATTGAGTAGGAGTGTTGTCTCGTTGGTGGTTTGCACCAGCACCTGCTCTAGGGCCAGCTTATCAGTGACATCCTCCGCAAAGATAAGCAGAGAGGGGTTGTGGGTCTCGGGGGCATAATGCTGGAGATAGAGGTCAAAGTAGCAGTTGGCGTCGGTGAGGGGGTCGTGTCGGGTAATGCCTTGGAGGTTGAAGTCGCTGGCGGGATCATCCAGGATGGCTTGCATGATCTCCTCACAGCCGTAGAGCTCCGGAAAATAGGTAAAAACGGTAGCGTCCGAGAGCGGTTCCTGGGGAGGGTCTGTCAGGCTACTGGCCGGGGCGGTGAGTACCTCAGGTAGCACATCAGAGCTGGCAATAACCTGGAGGCTAGCATCCACAACCAAATAGTAAACATGGGGTGGGGTAACCAGGTGGGCAGCACGATTCATTGTGACTCAGTAGCAAGGTGAGGGGAGGGGGGTCGGAAAAGGATTGGATGCAATGATGACGGATGGGTTGATGGTCGATGGAGCGATGATTATTGGGTGATGGCGAGAGCCAACTCATGAAAGATCGCGTTGACGTCTTGACCGGTTTTCGCTGAGGTGGTGTAGGTGGCTAGTACTTGGGGATAGTCGGCATTGAAGGTATAGTTTTCGAGCAGTTTTTGACTCGTGTCAGGCGTCACTAAATCAGCTTTATTGAGGGCAACGATCGCCCGGCCCTTGGGGTTGATTTTAAAAAACAGATCCAAATGGTTGCTGAGGTGCTCCAAGGTGTCAGGACGCTTCACATCTCCGACGATGATTGCGCCTTTGGCTCCTTGGAGGTAGCTGGGGGCGATCGCCTTAAACTGAGTTTGGCCCTCAATATCCCAGATGAGGAGTTCTACTGCGAGATCCGCCACTGGCAGCTCGACCAGTTTACGCGAGAGTTTGACCCCTACGGTTGAGAGGTATTCGTCGCTAAACTGATTATCCACAAAGCGACGGATCAGACTGGTTTTACCGACGCTGAAATCCCCAACGAGGCAGACCTTTTTTGCAGAAATTGCCATAGAAATTTATGTATAGATTGCCCAAGATTTACGTTCGACCGCCTTACATCTTATCGGACGAAGACGGATGCAATTTCCCTGGTTGGGTTTGCTCTGCGCAACTGGTGATCTGCCATTGATCTGTCGTTAGATCTGCTGCCCCCAAAGGGTGGGGTCAGGCGGAGATGCTCTCACCCCTCAGCATAGCTTACGGGCTTGCCCTCTACGCAAAACCGGCTCCGATTGTGGGGGTGTCCTGCTGCATCATGGCGAGTCGGACATCACTTCGAACCGGACACAGCGGTATAGCCAGAGGGGTTGGCCGGCTTCAATCCCGGGTGGACTCTCAATCGACCCGGTCACCGTGAGTTGTTTGGGCTCGACCCCTGCTTGGAGGAGTGCTTGACGGATGGCTTGGGCACGGGCCGCCGCCAGGGCTTGATTGTTCGCCTCCGCGCCCCGGGGGTCAGTATGACCGATCAGTTCGAGCTGAACCGTTGGGTTGCGGGTTAAAAATTGAGCTAAGGGCTTAACCTTGCGGTTCAATTCTGCCGGGGCGATCGTGGTTGCCCCCGTGCCAAAATAAATGCGCTCCTGGAGTAATTGGGGGAGCAAGCCTTGATAGTTAGCTGGGGGCATCCCTGCCAAGGTGTCAAAGGCCTGCTGGATCGTCTCTCGGGCTTCAGCACCTTGGTAGATACCGCTGACGGTAATTGCCTCCGGGCCATATTCGGTCTGGATGTCAATTTTGGGCTCTCGGTTGAGGATGTTGGTGATCACCTGTAGCGAGGTGGCAGCTTCGGTGGGGTCAAGGGGGGTTTTGACCACTTGAATGTCATTGCTGATTGCCTTCTTGGGGGCGATCGCCTGGGCAATTTCAGCCGCTCGCGCTTGCACCGTCGCCGAAGGGACCCGGCCCTCAAGTTGAACCTCCCGCCCCCGCACGATCGATTGGATATCATCATAGGCGACGGGGTCGAGTTCTTGGGCTAGCGCCGTCTCAATTTTGCGGCTCAGACGATTGTCGAAAAAGCCACGAATTTGAAAGTAGAGCAACGGCAACAAAATAGCAGCGGCGATCAGCCCCAGCAAGATCAGTAGGGTCTTGGGTGATTTGGACTGATTGGCTTGTTCATAGGCCAGCCGATTCTGCTCATCGCCTAATTTCTTGAGGGTCAGGGTGATATCCGGTGGCACAGTATCCATGTCACCCTCAAAGTCTTCGATGTAGCGACCATGGCTCTGGGTAATTTGACCAAAGACTTTCCGTAACCTTTCTAGAAAGGGTTTGGGAATCTGACCCTTAGCTACCACGGCCAAATAGCAATATCCCGCAACTTCCAGCAGGATCCGGGAGTCGCCGTATTCAATCTCGTTGAGTTCGGTGATTTCCCCGGTTTGGGCAATGCAGTCATTGACAAAGCTGCGAATGGCGGTGAGCATCCCGGCGATCATGTTAGATTCCAGACGCTGCTCAAGGTGGGGCTGGACTTCTGCGATCGTCAGACCCGAAGTTTTGTGGATCAAAAACAGGGCCTGAACGGTGGTGGGCATTGATTCTCGCAGAATCAACTCTGCCTCGCTCACCCCCTGTACCCGTGCCCGGATCTTGCGACTGATGCCATCAAAGCTTAAGGTGCTCTCCACCTTGTCATTGATGGTATTGAGTACTTCGCCCATGTAGCGAGAGACGGTGCTGCCGATGACAGGATACAGCGCATCGACCATGGAATCCCGCTCCACCGCAATTTGCGCCTTGATCGCCCGGCCGATGGTTGGCCCTAAGGATTCGGAAATTGCATCCCGCTCTAGCCGGATTTGTTCCCGAATGGCATCTCCCACCTCGGGGCCGATCGCCTTAGCAACCCGTCGAGGATTCGCTTGGATTTCTTGACTGATCGCATCGGGGATCAGATGGGCTAACGCCTGGGCCATCGCATCCCGATTTTGGGTCGCTCGCTCCACAATCATCTGATCTAAAATCGGGGTTGCCATCTCCCGCACCGCTTCTTGGGTGGTGCCCAAGCGCATTTTCAAGAGTTGAGCGATCAAGGGCAAGAGCGGGTTGATCATATCGGTGGGCTCATAGACCTGTTGTTCTAATTTCTCCAGCTTGGTTTCGATCGCCTCAAATCGTTTGAAGGGCGGGAGGTTAGCGGGTGTATAACGGGGGGGCTCAATGGTCTTAGCGGTTAGCCGTGCTGAGGGCGGCTCGGAGAGCGCTGCTGCCAGGGAATCGAGATCCCAGGACTGGGGATCTGGGCTCAGGGGGGTTGCAGGCGTTGGTGCTGCGGTTTTAGCAGGGGCTTGGGGCTCAAGAGTGCTGGCTTCTGGAGGGTGGGGTGTTTCCCGATTGAGGCTTTCTAAATTCAGGCTTTCTAAATCGGCTGTGCCGAGCTGAAGAGCTGCCAGAGCAGCGAGTTCTAGCTCGGACGTCTGGGGAACGGGCTCAGCAACAGCGGTATCAGGGCGTGGTGCAATTGGGGGTTCAGTCGAGGGTGGGGTGGCAGCGGAGGGGGTAGGCTGTTCTTTTGTTTGGAGGAGGTATTGACGAATGTCAGCCAGTGGGTCTTCTGGGGTTTGGGTCTGGGTTGGGAAGAAATGGGCAAAATCTTGGTTCAGTCGGTTCAGGGTGGAGCGTACGGGCCGATTGAGCTGCTCTGAAGGGGTCGGCGGTATCGGGGAGGCGATCGCCTCTGGTGTGGGGGTTTTGGATGTGAGCGTTGGCGGGAGATCCGCCGGGGCCGCTTCAGGATTGGGGTCTAGGGACTGGGCAGTTTCAGGTGCTGTTGTTTCAGCAGCCCCCTCGCTGGTCGCAGACTGAGTCACCTCCCAAAAGGCCTGTAATTCGGCTTCGAGTTGCGCTTCGAGGGCCCGGCGTCGTTCTGCAAGGGGAGAACGGCGGACTTGGCGGTTAAGGTTAGTCGAGGGAAGGGGTTCGGGGGTGGGGGTTTCGCGCCTAGCTGGTGCTACGGTATCGGGGCGATCGCTGTTTAGGGCTCCCGGTGGGGCTGCGGCATCGAGGGTAATGGTCTCCTCACCCACCAAGCCAATGGTGGCAAACCCCCCCTCCGCATCAGGAATGGCAGGTTGAGCGGCAACGGCTGAGGTTGCGCTACCCAATACCGTGAGAATATCATCCTCCTCCGGGAAGGGAATCTCTGCGGCTGGGTCGGCTGCCAACCCGACGGATGCGGGGACAAATTTGGGCTCTGGCCGAGGAGCTTGCAGGGAGACTTCAGGCTCCCGAACAGCCTTGCCCTGCTCGGGAGCAGTGATTGCCGGTTCGACAATGACAGGCTTAATCTCTGGGGTTTGGGTCTCCGGTGTGAGACGGCTGCTCTGTTCAGGGTTTGGGGCGATCGATTCGAGCGTCAGCTCAGTGGCCGGCTCTGGGACGGTCTCAGGACTGACTGTTGTCGGTTTCGTGGTTGTTTCTGCAGTCAATTCAGCCGCCAGCTCAGCCGCAGCCTGCTCCCCTGTCGCCTCAACCGTATCCACCCCAGACGAATGAGGTTCTTCAGGGAGATGAGGTGCAGATTGTGAACCGAGTTGAAACAGGCTCTTGAGGATATTGAGGGCCGTATCCACATGGCTGTGACTTGTTGATTCAGCCGTCACTGGATGATCCACATGATCGACCGTCTCATTGTTATCGGTCGGTTCGGATTCAGAGGGACTGGTGTCCGCTGGGGCAACGGTGAGGAACCGCGATGTGTTGGCATCTGCGACGTCCTCCTCGGTGGTTTCTGTTGCGGTTAGTTCTGCTGCGCTCGGTTCTGTAGAGCGTGGAGCTAGAGTGGTTGGGGGCTGAAGATTGGGAGAATTTGGGGTCTCAAGGTCTGGGTCAGCGAATTGGGTCTGGGAGAGGGATTCGGTCTCCTGATGATCGAGTGTCTCGTGCAGTGGCGCTGGAGTGGCTGGTTCAGAGGTTACAGGATCATGGGCGGCTGAGACCTCGTTGGCGAGTTCAGTCGTGGGGCGTTTCTGGCGGTGAGTGGGCTGGTCACGGCGTTGGGGTGCACGGCTTTTCGGGTCACGACTTTTTTGGCCAATGCCAAAGGTCGCCTGCAAGTCCGCCAGGGGCATATCCAACAGCGGTAGGGTTTCATCAATGGGTTCTTCTAGGGCCAGAGGCTCAAATTTGCTGATGCGATCGGTCAGGTTGGCTGTGTCTGCTGTCTCTGTTTCCTGAGGGGCAGCGGCGGACTCGGATGGTGCAGGAGGTGGCGGTGGACTTTGGGGCTGAAAAACACTGTTGATATCCACCAAAACATCGCGAAAAAGATCCGTATCAAGCTGTGGTGCGTCCGCAATCTCCCGAGCCAGAACTGGTGTCTCGCTCGTCGACTGCTCGGGAAGGGGCTCTTCGGGGGTCGGCTGCTCAGCGGATTCGTCCCAAGGGTCAGGAAGTGATGAGAAAGTAGCCATGACAGAATGGGGATGAGGTCAACAACCCAGGCAGTGGCCCAGACGAGGCGGGGTTACGTTTGATTTTAGGGTAAGTGAGACCGCTAGAGCCAGACAAGTCAGTTACCACGCAACATACCGGGGCAACTCTGGGGGGATTACCCCGACAGAATTTTCTCATTCACGATTGAAGGTGGATCACGGCACTATTCTGTAATTAGGATATGCCTGGCTTGTTGCTGGACTCGCTCGATCCATTGGCGAATGTAAGGATAGTCCGTGAGGCTAAAGCCCCCTTCAGCGGCGACGTGGGTATAGGCAAAGAGGGCGATGTCAGCAATGGTGTAGCGCTGGTTTACAAAGAAATCTTGGGCCTTAAGATGCTGCTCCATCACATCCAGTGCAGCGTAACCGGGAGCTTGCTTGGCAGCCAGTTGCTCACGGTACTGCTCGGGTTGCCCCAGAAGGGTGTACCAATAACGTGAGGTGGCAATATAGGGTTCGTGGCTATACTGCTCAAAAAAGAGCCATTGCAAGATCTGAGCCCGCTCCCAGCGGCTTTGTCCGCCGTACAGGGTGTCTTCGCTGAGGTAGACCAGCATGGCGTTGGACTCCGCTAGATAATGACCGTCGGGCAACTCCAGCAGTGGAACACGCCCGTTGGGGTTTTTGGCTAGAAATTCAGGGGTGCGGCTCTCGCCTTGGAAAATATCGGTTTCAACCCGTTCAAAGGGTAGACCCAGCTGGGTGAGGAGCAGCCGGACTTTATAGCAGTTGCCGGAGGGTTGAGATTGGTAGAGACGATACATCTGGTGGTTAAGCTGCGTTTATGTTTGAGGGACAACCGAAATGCTTGTTGGGGTAATTCCCTTCTCCGCTGACGGGGCCTGGGGCGATCTTGATGAGGATTGTCCCTACAGTATCTCGAAAACGACTCGGCATATATATCCTGAGTCTAGAGTGGGTTGGTTGTGGTGAGCCATCCTTACCGCATTTGAACCGTGATACCTGATCGCTCTAGCTGCTTTGTCTAAACTCCAGTCACCATGGACTCCCCACCAGCGTAAACCCACTCCAATAAAACGGATGAGTGAGATCTGTCCCTTGATATTGGGCTAATTCAGATGGCAGGGACAAATCGCCCAAGAAGCCATCCTGGAGTGTAGCCTCACCGCGTAATAGCGCCAGTTGTGCCTGACGCAGCGCCTCTGCTTTGATCGTCACCGCTGGGTCAGCTAACTGGGGATAGAACGCAGCCATCAAGCGCATTGTGCCCAAATCAGACACCCGCCATAGGCTCGCCAATACCGATTTCACACCGGCTTGCAGCGATGCACCTGCAAACCCCAATTCGGCATCCGCACTGCCGAGGGCGGTTTCGCAAGCGCTGAGTACTAGTAGCTCTAGGGCGGGTTCTTGATAGAGCTTCAGCTCCCGAAAACTCTCCAGTTGGAGCGCTTCTTGGTTCCAGAGTTGCACATAGGCCTGCTCGGGGGCATTGGCCCGGAATGTTGCGTGGGTGGCTAGGTGCAAAATATCAAAGGTGCGATCGCGGCTCCGTTGTTGTAAATTCGCTGCGGTGAAGTCAGCATTGAGCAAGGGTGGTGTTTGCTGATCCCGAGTGACGAGGGCGAGCTCGGTCGGCACCGCGGGTAAGTCGGGGAGCTGAGGAAATTCGGAGGCTCCCATGGCTAGGATTTTGGCATTATGGAGCGGTTGGTAGCGAGCATCAATCAAAGACAAGCTCGGCATCAGACCCAAGCTATAGTCCTCAACTAAAAACTGTTGACCATCGTGGAGGGCGGCCAGGGGGAGCGATCGCAACCCTTCATCGGCAATGATGGAGAGATGATCAATCTCCAGGGCTTGGAGATGGGGTTCAAGGGGGCGGATCAGCCAATCATAGAGCTGCTGCGCCGCAGTGAGATAATTGCCAGACTGCCGATGCAAACTACGTTTGAAGCGGCGCACGATCGGCTCAACCTGAGCCCGATTCACACCCAAGGGACGTTTGATAATCGGTGTGCCGTCCGGCGTAACCAAAACCACTTGGAGCTGATCGAGGGAATTATTTCTGGCGGATTGTTGGCTGAGGTGAATACCGCTCCAATCAGCATTGGCACTGGCGATTAGGGGATCTAGATAGGGACGTTGCGTAACCGCACTGGGAATGTATTGGAAATAGATCAAGCTCGGTTGTACCCCTGTTTCTAGAGCAATGCGCTTGAGGATGGTCTGGCTCTCTCGGAGCGTCAGGGGCTGGGCAGCGGCAAATTCGCTAAAGTCATTCACCTGCTCAGCTTCGATTTCTTCAACGCCTGTATCCAGGGTGCTTTGACCCTTGGTGGGCGTCTGGGTGGTTTCATTGTTGGGGTCGGTGCTGGTTTGATCCGATTCGTCCGATTCATCCGATTCATTGGGAGCACAATTATTCAATACATCACAGGTCAGCAGCACTGTGGAGGTTGGGGTCGTGGGGGTTGGGGTTTCAGGGAATTCATAAGCGCCGATATCCACTGTGTCATCAGCAATTCGGGTGTTTCCGGCTTGATCGGTGGTTGCGCTCACCCGGCTGTTGTCCCCGCCATTGATGGCCGGGCTACCGGTGAGCAGGGCATGGGTCTGGGTCGAGCCACCGTTGTTTTGCAAAGATCCGAGCAGAGGGTCTTGGCCAATACTGTTGCCATCGGTGCCATTGCTGAGGGCGAGCCCCGAGAGGCCTGTGGTGTCAGTGATCAGACTGGACTGCACCGTGCTGCTACCTAAGTTGGCCTGGATATCTGGGCCGGTTCCGGTGGCAGTGTTATGGGCAATGATCGTGTTTGCAATGGTGTTGGCGAGGGTATATTGCAAATAGAGTCCACCCCCGTCGCCGCTGGCTGTATTGAAGGCGATCGTCGCATTGGTTAAGGTCATCACCTGGGCCGCATGGGTTACTGTGCTGGCAATGCCGCCACCATTACCATTAGCTGAGTTCCCCGAGACAGTGGAATTCGTCAGCGTCACGGCTGCATTGGCACTCAAAATCCCGCCGCCATTGGTACCCGCAGAATTCCCTGAAACGGTTGAGTTGCTTAATGTCAAGGTGGCAGAATTGACGTTCACGCCCCCCCCGTGTTGCCGCACGGAGTTGCCGGATACGGTCGAATCATTCAAGGTTACAGCGCCCGTATTCCCAAAAATGCCACCCCCGCTCGTCCCATTTGAAGTGTTCCCCGATACGGTGGAGTTCGTCAGCGTCACGGTGCCATTGCTCCAAATACCGCCGCCGATGCCATTGGCTGAGTTCCCCGACACGGTTGTATTGGCCAGGGTTAGGGTTCCTGGACTGTTGAAAATCGCGCCGCCGCCGCTGCCAGCGGAATTGCTCGATAGCGTTGCATTGGCCAGGACAACAGTGCCGTTCCGATTGCGAATCCCCCCCGCTCTACCACTGGCGGAATTGTTGGTAATCGTGACATTTTCTAAGGTAAATGTACCATTGCCATTACGGTTGATCGCCGCGCCATCACCGGATATAGTCCCGTCCTGAATGGTGAGGTTGCGCAGCGTGGCAGTATTGGCAGTGATGTTAAAGACCCGTGAGGCGTTGCCGCCGCTCACGGTTGAGCCATTGCCATCGATGGTGAGATTGTCTTGGGTGTTGTTCCAGCTCAGTTGGGTGCCGTTAAGCGTAACGGTTCCCACGACCCCAAAGGTAATCTTGTCATTGGTGCCGGCCAGGGCGATCGCCTCCCGTAGGGTTGTGCCACCGGAACCATCATCCGTCAAGCTATCTACCGTATGGGTCAAGAGCTTACCCTGCCAAGCGGCGACGGTCGCATCCGTAAACGGATTGTCTGCTGCAATACTGCCATTGCTGTATTCCAAATTCCAGTCGCCGCCATACCCCGCACTACCCGTCACATCCACCGAGGCCGCGACATCCGCCCCGGTCAAGTTCGCCAGACTATCCACCAATGCCTCACCGGTTGCGCCCAAGGCGGTAAAGCAACTGTAGAGCAGAAGATCGGCGCTCTCCGCTAAGGCCGCACCCCAGGTCCGCAATTGAGCCGCATAATCCGTGATATTCTCCGCTCGCAGCCATTGATTGCCCAACCAAAAATTTCCCGCATTACCCTCTGCCACAAGGGCAACCGAATCCAGCTCACCCACGGCATCATGGATCACGGTTAATTGCTCGGCGATCGCCGCAACCCCATCCTCATCGCGCTCAATGATCTGGCTGATCGTGCCCGCTTCCGCACCAAACAGTAGCGCTTCTGGATGATCCGCTCGGGCGTCAATAAACAACGCTTGGTTGAGGTTTTCTCCCGTTGCTGAGAAGCGCACCACCCTGGTATTGCCTTGGATTAACGCTGGATCGCTGGATGTGACTTGTCCTGCTGCATAGAGATCAACTTGCGCCGCTGCAATTTCACCACTGGCGATCGCATTGCCCAAGGGTGCAGACACCACTTTTGCTGCTAAATTGCCCGGTGCCGTTGCCAATAACTCGGGTAGTGTCAATGGATTAAGCCCGTCGGTTAAGACTTGCTCCGTCACTTCTAAGCGCAACAGATTCCCCGGTTGAGACAGTTGTACTCGCCGCTCACCGGGCACTGCCGCCACTGTCACCACACCGCCGCTCGCTGTGATTTGTCCCAAGTTGACGACAGTGCCACCGCTCAGATGAACCGACTTACCCTTGTATACGTTCAACGTTCCGGCATTGATCAACCCACCCGGCTGGCTCTGCAAAAAAACCAAGGTCGTGGGACTGCCCAGTAAGGTGTGGTGATCGTTGAGTCCCACCGAATTAAAACAGCCGCCCTCAAAACAAATCTGATCCGCTGTGGTTGCAAAGAAGTCACCCCCCACATTGAGGCTGGCGTTGGCTCCCAAGACAATCCCCGCCGGATTCATCAAATACAGATTAGGGTTGGCCTGAATCAAGCCATCAATGATTGATGCATTTCCACCGATCACCCGGCCAAAAATATTACGAATGCCCGGATCGCTCAAAAAATTGGCAATCTCACCCGTATTTAACCCAAAGTCCTGAAATGAATGGAACAGGTTTGTCCCTGCTTGTCTACCTCCTTGGATGTGATAGGTGCTGCCGTCGATCGTAATCACCGTCCCGGTACCATCAGGAGCGGCGGTGATCGATTGAGCCAAAGTGGGAGACGCTAATGTTAAGGACAGCGCAATGGTTCCACCGAGCCAGAATTGAGATCGCATTTATTGTTGGAGATAGAAGGTGGGGTTGGGAATGTTAGGACTGAATCACTCCGGCATGAATTGGGATTACACCGCTCAAAACTCCAGTATAGTTTTGCTCGCCTCGGGGCTTTTATCAATTCAAATGCTCAAGCCTTTGTATAGCAAGCTTTACAGCCTCTCTTTGATTGTTCGACGTCGGGCGCTTTGCAGCGCATTCATCCCAAAAAGGCGCAGCGTTTGCTTGGCATGGGGGCGATCGCTCTTCCTTGCCACCAAGGTTATAGTCGGAAATATCGCCCCGGATCAGCCCTTGACCCTATGAAACCGATCGCCGCCTCTCTCATCCTTCTGCTCATCGCTCCTCCTGCTCTGGCCCTCGAACCGATGCCTACCTGTGGGCCCGGCAAACTCACTTCCCTAGATGCCCAAACCCGCAAAGAAGAGCCCAACCCCTTTGAGCTACTGGACTCGGAGGCGATCGACGGCTGGCTCACCATTGGTCTGCCCGCTCGCACGGTGCTGGAGCAGTTTGCCCCCAACCCGATCAAAGGTGACCCTCAATTTTGGGGTGCACTCGGTGCTTATGTGCAACCCTGGCGTTACCCCAATCAAGGGCTAGGAATTGACATGATCTCTGAGCGCGTCGGCAGCGAACAGGAAATCTTGAGCGTGACGATTCAAGCCCCCTCTACCGCCACCACCGCTCGCGGCATCGGCATTGGCAGCACCTGGGCAGAGGTGGAAGCCGCCTACGGCGACGAACGAGAATATGGCACCGCTGGCGGCGAGAATATCTTTGTCGCGGGCTCCATTTATGGCGGTGTGATCTTCTTTTTCGATGCCGAGGAACGCGTTACCGAGATTTTCCTGGGCGCAGGCGCAGAGTAGTTGTTGCAAACATGCTCTAGAGTGTCTCAGGGTCAATGCCTAACTCCCGCAGCTTGGCTAAAGCCGCGTCAAGCTGTTGTTGCGTCTGTTGCTCTCGCTGTTGCGCAGCATCCCGTTCAGCCTGTGCTGTATCCCGTTCATCTCGTGCTGTATCCCGTTCAGCCTGTGCTGTATCCCGTTCATTTCGTGCTGTATCCCGTTCATCTCGTGCCGTATCCCGATCGAGCAAACTGACCTCCGGCTCGGCAAACCGCTCCCCATTGGGATAAAACACTTTTAAGCCATCTTCATCCATCTCAAAGCGAATCTGGAGCAACGGGGAAATCCAGGGCAGATCGGGCAGGGCAATTAACGTGTACCGCTCATCGGTTTGCTCCCGGACATAGGCCCAAAACTCTTGACGTTGGGGATCGTAGTAATAGGCCTCTAGAACCCCATAGTCTTCATAAAACTTTTGCTTGGCGGCCATCTCTCGGTGGGTATTGCTGGGGGAGAGGATCTCAAACACCATTTGTGGGGCAATATTCTCTTCCTCCCATTGCCGATAACTGCCGCGATAGCCCGTAGGACGACCTAGCGCGACGAGCACATCGGGCGCTTGACGTGGTGCTTTTTCATCTCGTTCGACTTGAACGGGATACCATAATAAATCACCCGCGACAAAGGCGACCTGATCTTTGAGCAAGTGCTTGAGATTGGTGGCTAAACGGACAATCCATTCATATTGCTCGGTATTGTCCGCCATCGGTTTGCCATCGGAATCGGGATAAAGTGTTTGGGGAGGGAGGGGAGTTTGAACCATAAACCCACAAGAAGCGGATGAAGATTAGTTCATTATAACCATTCCATCCGAGCTGTCTCCGCTTATCCTTGCAAAATTACCTTTACTCCCGATGCCAGGTGGTGACACCGCCTTTTTGATCCACCAAAACAATTCCCTGCGCTTTGAGTTCGTCGCGGATGCGATCGCTCTCGGCAAAGTTTTTGGCTTGACGAGCCGCTGTCCGCTGGGCAATCAGGGTTTCAATCTCTGCATTGCTCAAGCCCGATGTCTGTTCTGTTACTGTTGCTTGGGCTTCCAGACCGAGCACCCGGGCCAACTCCACCAATGTGTACCAGATCTGTTCGAGATACTGGGGGTCAGCGTCCAATTTCCCCCCATGCACCAGGATATTGCGCTGGGTGCGCAGCGCTTTGGCTAACTCAAATATTACCGCCAGACCACCCGGGGTATTGAGGTCACTGTCCATGGCTTGGGTGAAGCGATCGCTCGGTTCGCTCAAGGTTTCACTCGAATCGCGCCAACCCCATTTTTCCCCGTAGTCTGGGCCAAAGCAGAGGGCATCATTGAGCGTGCTCCAGGCATTCTCGGCGGCGGCGATCGCCGCCTGGGTAAACTCCAGGGGCTTGCGGTAATGGGCTTGGAGCACAAACAGGCGCAGGGCCATCGGCTCGGTGGGGCGATCGAGCAGGTCGCGGATCGTCACAAAGTTGCCTAGCGACTTGGACATCTTGGTGTCATCGATGCGCACCATGCCATTGTGCAGCCAATAATTAGCCAGCGGTTTTTGGTTTGCCGCTTCGGACTGGGCAATTTCGTTTTCGTGGTGGGGAAAGATCAAGTCACCACCGCCCCCATGAATGTCGATCGTCTCGCCCAATATCGCCCGCACCATCGCCGAGCATTCGATATGCCAGCCCGGTCGCCCCGCCCCCCAAGGTGAGTCCCAATGGGGTTCACCGGGTTTGGCGGCCTTCCAAAGGGCAAAGTCAAAGGGATGTTCCTTTTGGGTTTCAGCATCACTAACGCGCCCACTGGCTCCGGCTTGCAAGTCCTCTAGTTTACGTCCCGAAAGTTTGCCATAGCCCGAGAAGCGCTCCACCTGGTAGTAGACGTCTCCACCCGTGGCGTAGGCATAGCCCTGGTCAATCAGGGCTTGGATCAGATCGCAGATATCAGTAATATGCTCGATGACGCGAGGATAAGCATCGGCATCAAGTACATTGAGGCGACGCAGATCGGTGAAATATTCAGCAATGTAGCGATCGCTCAGGGCCTGCATGGTCACGCCCTGCTCCGCAGCCCGGCGCACAATTTTGTCATCAATATCGGTGAAATTTTGCACATATTGCACGTCGTAGCCACGCCAGAGCAAGTAGCGCCGCAACACATCCCAAGCAATGTATGATCGCGCATGGCCCAGATGGCAGAGGTCATAGACTGTAACGCCACAGCAGTAGAGCTTGACCTGACCGGGCTCCTGGGGTTGAAAGACTTCTTCGCGGCGGGATTGGGTGTTGTAGAGCGTCAGGGTCATGGGCGCGGTCACTTGGAGTAGACGAGGCCATTTTAACGGATTGCCGAGCTTCAATCGCGTGGAAGTTGGGTTTCTCGGGGCTGTCATCTGTTAGATCACCAACCGTGATCATGACGTGCTGATCGCCCCTCTCCGGCTTTGGCGTTCGGATGCTCTATTGCTTGTCCCGTAAGGCTTTTGATGCTAACCGATACCGTGTCCTAAACCGTCCTCACAACTTAGAGAATCGATGGGCAACATGGATGTGCATTCAGTGGGTTGGCTCCAACTGGGGGCGATCGTAGTGGACTGCTGTAAGTTTGCGGCACCATTGTTGGACTAGGAATCTAATGGTAGCTGGATTGAAAAATTAAGATAAAAACTAGAAGTCTTCACAAGGTTTTCACAGGCTCTCTCTATAGTTAAAGGTCTGCTGTCACATCATTTATTTATGTAATGTCCAACCAATATACTGCTAGGGTTGAGCAATTTTATGAACTCTATGCCAAGAGTGATCAACTCAAATCATTAAGTGAGCCAGAACGAGAACTCATCAACCACATTAAATCTTTACCCAACCCCAGTGAGGAGCTACAAGTGATGCTTTCTCGATTCCTTTATGTCATCAGAAAAAAAGGACTCTAACGCCTTGAAGCGATCGTTGCCGATAGCCTGTTGCGAAAATATGAAGATTGAGCCTCCCTCTTGTCTAGACGCCTTTGTGTTTTCCCGCAGGGTAGGGGGATGGAGGGGTATTGGTTTACCTCATGCTGATGAAAACCGCTAGAGGCAACATCATCAATGCTGTGGTATAGCTCTGTTTAAACAGAGGCGAGTGTTGCATTCTGTACCACAGACGCTTTCGCCATCGGCAACATAATGATGAATTGGGCTCCCTGGCCAGGCGTCGATTCACAGCGGAGTTCACCGCCATGTTGGTCGACAATAATCTGATAGCTAATGGAGAGCCCGAGTCCTGTACCCTTGCCAACCTTTTTGGTGGTAAAAAATGGATCAAATATTTTATCGACAACTGTTTGGGGAATACCGCGGCCATTGTCAGTCACCCTGATCTCTAGCCAGGCGTCCTGGCTACACATGATGTTGGGGTCAGTTTGATTGGGGAGGACAGTGTCCATCTCGGCACCAGAGACCTTGCGGGTATGAATGCCAATCTCCAGGGGGGTATGCACCGAACCAGACGCGGATTGGGCCGAGTAATGGTCTTCAAGGGCATCGATCGCATTGGTCAAGAGATTCATAAAGACTTGGTTGAGCTGGCCAGGATAGCAATAAATTGGTGGCAGGTTGCCATAGGTTTTATGAACCTGTATCTCTGGACGCTCAGGTTGGGCTCTGAGCCGACTTTGCACAATCACCAAGGTGCTATCAATCCCCTCATGAATTTGGGCTTCCTTCTGATCGGCTTCATCCAACCGGGAAAAAGTCCGTAGGGAGGAGACAATATCACAAATGCGATCGGTGCCCAGCTTCATCGAACTCAAGGCTTCTGTCAAATCAGCCTTTAAGTAGTCCAGATCGATTTCTTGGGCAAGCGTCAAAATTTCAGGATGGGGCTGGGGATAATGCTGCTCATAGCACGTCACCAGACTTAAGAGATCATGGGTGTAGCTGGCAGTGTGGGTGAGATTCCCCAAAATGAAGCCGACGGGATTATTGATCTCATGGGCAACACCCGCGACTAATTGCCCCAAACTAGACATTTTTTCCTGTTGAACCAACTGCCCTTGCGCTTTTTTGAGTTGCTGGAGCGTTTCTGTGAGTCGGCTGTTGGTTTGGCTGAGCTCGGTGGTGCGATCGCTCACCTTCTGCTCCAGCGAGCGATAGAGCTCTTTAAGCTGCTCGGCCATGGTATTGAATTCCTGCGCTAGCGCTTCAATTTCATCGCTGGTTTGAATCTCGACCCGCTGCTCCCACTGGCCCGAACCCATTGCCTTGACTTTGGCTTCTAGGGTTTTAATTGAGGCAGCCATGGGTGAGAAGACGGTCTTGAATTGGATGAGGACAATGAAGATAGCAACCCCTAAACTGCTATAGCGAGCAACAACTAACCAAAAGAGTAGACGCTCAAAATATTCATCATTTTTCTCCTCCTGTGCGGTAAGATTCTCAGCAATTTTGTTGAGTGTCGTATCAATATTATGGCTAGAGTTGTCAATATCATGAATGTAGTTCTTAATTGTTACTAAGTTGGCATTATTAAGCTGAAGTTCGCTCGCCAGCATAAAGAGCTGCTGATGATGTGCTTTTAGGGCAGTCAGTTCTGAGGAAGCGGGTAAGAGCGTTGATAAGGTGGCTAAATCTGAGAGTACCATTGCCTTCTGCTCCCGGAAGTGAGTCATATCGTTGGTGCTGGTATCTAACAAGACATGGTTTTTTAAGGCTGAGGCTTCATCTCGCACTTTAACCTCAAGATCTGCCACGATTTCCAGGGCTTCATCGGTTATATCATCACGCTTATCAAACTGCTCTTCAAGATGCTTACCGACAATGGTTGTACCACCAAATGAGGCGATAATCACACCAATGACTAGGGCCGAAGAAAGGAGAAATTTAATTTTAATTTTCATATCTATCCACGTTGTGGCGTGCAAGGACGATAGCGAGCAATTGTGAAGATCTTGTGAAAAGAGTTCGTCAATGTCAGAAAGCAGCTAAAGATGAATCAAATGAACTAATTTGTTGTGCAGAATTCGCCATTTGATCCTTGCATATACATTAAATGGCTGATGTTGATGCGTTGAACCGTCTAGTCAAGCAGGCTGTATCCCGACTGGGGGATAGGAATTCAGACGGAGTGGAACGAGATAACGACGACTGTGCGATCGCAACTCAGCCAAACGGGTGAGCACAATCACAACCGTTCTTCGCAAGGTTTTCACAAGTCTTACCTAAAGTAAAAATTAATCCACCTTCGTATAGCAGGAGCATCCAAGTAATGTCAGACCAACATATTGCTATGATTGAACAGTTCTATGAACTTTATGCTAAAAGTTCACTGCTCGACACTCTTAGTGAGCAAGAATGGGCGATCCTGAATGACTTGCAATCCTTGCCCAACCTCAGCGAAGAAGTCAAAAGTATGTTATCCCGCTTCTCGTATTTGGTCAGAAAACAACAACTCCAGATTCCTGTAGAAATTACTGTCCCAGAAACAGACTCAATATCCAGAAATTAATTCAAGCAACACATTGAATACTTAACCTGATACTAAATCCGAATTTGATACCCCAAGAAAAAAGTGAAGACTGAGGTTTCGGCTCCGCTCAACCCATTACGGAGCCGAGCGTCTCAATGATCGGGCTTTCGCTTCTGGCGACGCTATGCGAACGACTCCGCTCAGCCCTCATCCCAGTTTTATTTGGGGTTTATCTAGTGGATTTAGTATGAGTTTTGGATAAGCAGACATCGCGAAAGACCTTGAAACTTAGCGCAATCAAAAATACTGGTTCGATATTGCCGGAGTCTGAGGGGGAGATTGCCCCCTCAGCGGGAGGTGTCGGGGGGCTGGACCCCTGACAGCCGGGTTTGGCATCGAGATTTCAAGACTGTGAGGAAGGCGATAATTTCGCTTAACCGAAACTCAGGTTACTTAGGATTGCTAGTGAGTCCATGTCGAGTCAATGAATAACACATTCCAACGATTGATTAGCGGGTGATGCAACGCTAAAACAACGAATCCGACTCAACGGCATACGGTTTAACTCCGCAGCGCTTGCACCGGATCAAGCCGACTGGCTCGCAAGGCGGGGGTGAGACTGGCACAGAGCCCCACGGCAATTGCAGCGCCTAGGGAAAATCCGGCGTTGCGATGGCTGAAGGCGTAGGCCGGTAGCCCAAAGTCGGTCTGTTGGGTCAGCAGCCAAGTGGTGGTCTCAACCATGACGATCGCCCCTAGACCCCCGAGTAGACTAATCAGCACCGATTCGAGCAAAAACTGTGCCAGCACATCCCGTGCCGTGGCTCCGATCGCCCGCCGCAGACCAATTTCGCGGGTACGCTCTAGGGTACTGGCAACCGTAATGTTGGCAATGCCAACCCCTGCAATGCCGAGGGCGATCGCCCCCACGAGCAGCAGCGATCGGGTGGCGGTGCGTAACGTGGTTTGGGATGCTTGAATATCCTCAATATTCGTACTCATGCGCGGCCAGTTAAGCTCAGCCCAAGGGGCCTGAGTATAGTCTGGGTAGCGCTGTTGAATCCAGGCTTTGAGGTCGGTTTGCAAGGCCGCAAGATCCGCCAAGTCGTGCGGCCGCACCAAAATCCAATTCGGATCGTGGCGGCCAGTGAGGGCCATCTGGGTACTCAAGGGCAGCACGAACTGGCCACGTGGTTCCTCTGCGGTTTCGGAAGATTCATCCAGTTTGGCTTCCATCACACCCACCACCCGGTAGGGTGCACCCTGTAAATAAAAGACTTGCTCCAAGGGGGATTGGACACCAAATAATTGCTCGGCGAGAATGCCATCGATCACAACCGTATTGCGATATTGGGCAAAGTCAGCGGCGAGCAGCGGCCGCCCCTGACCAGGCAGAATGCGACGCCCGGTCGTTGCAAAATACTGTTCAGAAACCGCTAAGCCTTGGGCCGGGCGGCGGCGATCGCGCCAGACGACCTCCCGACCCCAGACCCGCATCGTACCACTGACCGACTGCACCCGTTCAGGGAACTGGCGTTGAATCTCTTTGAGGTCATCAATGTGGCTTCTCAACCAAACTCCTGCTTGCACATGGGGGGCTTCTCGCTGAGCCAGTCGGGCTTGAATTTGGGCTTCGGTGATCCGCTGCACCTGGAGCGTGGTGCTGGCTGCTGCTACCCCTAAAAAGACGCCCGTTCCCGTTAAGAGCATCCGTAAGCGATTGCTCATCAAAGCGGCGATCGCCAGTTTGCCCAGATCCAGGATGGTTAGGCTCATTGTGACCCTAAACCGTCTCCATCCAAGCCAAACAGGTTTTCATCGCTTGTCGCATCTGTGCCTGGCTCGCATGGTGCCGCCGACCGTGACCGGGTAGCACCCATTCGAAATCATAGGCCGCTAATGCCTGCATCGATTCCTTGAGGCGCGGCCAGGAATACCAGCAAAAACGATGAAAGGCGATGAGCTGGTTCAGCGCGACAGACCAGGCGAGATGATCACCGCTAAAGAGGACACGATCTTGCCAGAGCAGCACCGTATGTCCCTCGGTATGACCGGGAACCGGGATAATTTGGCAATGGGGAAGTACATCGTCGATCGCTGCTGTGCCCTGGAGTTGAATCTCGACCGCCTGGGTCTTGGCCGTAATATCGTCAGTGTGAAGGAGGCGATCGCAGCCAAAATGGGCTTGAAATTTGGCATGATCGGCCACATCATCCCGGTGGGTCAAGTAGAGCCAGCGCACCCCACCCAGTGCTTCAAGGCGCTTGACCAAGGGGGGTGTAAAGCGGGGCGAATCGACCAAGATATTTCCTTCCGGCTGGACGATCAGATAGCTGGCGGCACCAAAGGAAGACTGGGCATGGTAGCCGCAATGATAGACGTCAGTGGTGATGGGCAGCGGAAAATCCTGCTGAACGGCGCGAATGTCACGGGGTTTTTGCTCCGTGCCGATCGAAGCCGTGGGGCAGGCCAGCAGCGCTTGCAAAGCAGCTTGGCGCTCGGCGGCAGAGCGGGGTTGCTGGTGAACAGCTGACAGTTCACCCCGGCGAGAGAAGGTTTCTGGAGCCATCCAGCGACAGGTGTCACAGTCAATACAGGAGGTATCCACATAAAAGTCACCGGGGACATTGTGCGATCGCCGCGCTTGAAGTTGGGCCATGATGAGTCAATGACGGGGAAAGAAGGGCAATCGCCCCACTGCTCGTCTTTTCAGGCAGCAGGCGATCCGTTTTTTGATATTCTGAAGAGCATTAACCGCTCTGCTCCCATTATGCCCTCCCCCTTCTCGCCTGACCGCGATCCCTCGATTCCAGATAGCGTAACGCTACTGGACGAAGCCGGGCGTTCCCTGGACTGTTCAGTGGAGCATAGTTTTAAGCAAGAGGGTGTTAACTACCTGCTACTGCTGCCTGTAAATGCACCGATCACGATCATCGCTTGGGACAGCGATGAGGAGGATGCCGATGCCACCTGGATTGAAGAGAGTGAGGCGATCGAAGCGGTCTTTGCGGATGCCAAAGCCGTCTTGTCAGAACAAAATTTAAAGCTCAATTATGCTGCCTATACCCTCACGGTTACGGGAGACCTACCGGACGTCGATGAAGAGAATCTCTTGACCCTAGAGGTGGAAACTGAAGGCGATGGCATTGAATCGGAGCAGTTTCAATTCATCACCCATTTCTATCACGAAAATCAAGAGTACGAGATTTACACCCCCCTCGAACCCCTCCTACTGTTTGCCCGTCAACTGCCCAACCAACGCATTGAGTTGCTCTCAGTTGATGAAGTGCAACAACTGCAGCCCCATTTACGGGACTTGCTCATTCAAGAACTTGAGCACGAGGACGAGGAAAACTAGAGGGTTTAGGGTTCAGAGTGCTGGTACGACAGGCCTCTTGCGGAGTTTGAATCGGTCGCTGACTGCTGCCGTTCTGTACTCAGGCGTTCAAGGTTCAGACGAGGGTGCTCTCCTCCCCTGGATCGATTCCAAGTTGGAAGATCCCCTCTTGGGAGGGGCGGTCTCGCGTAGCGACGACTGGGGTGGGTTCGGGGTGCGGTCTAACAATGCAGAAATTTCTTCTTGGACGTTCAGCCTGTTCGTACAACAACCTTAGTTCTGAATAAGCGAAGCGATCGCATTCCTCAGAGCCTGGAAATCTCGATGTCAAACCCGGTTGTCAGGGGGCCAGCCCCCCGACACCTCCCGCTGAGGGGGAGAGGGCTCCCGACGGGCTCCGGCAATATCGGAGCCAGTATTATTAACTTCATTGAATTTTATAAGTTGTCGTGCTCTTGGCTTAACCGAAACTCAGGTTAAAACAGGCATTCTGTAGCTCTTGAGCCGATCGCAAGGGTTTGGATTGAAATTGATCCTTGACATATATGTAGTATTTGTGTAGTATATTAAGTGTCAAGCAAAAGAATCAACGCAAGCATCGGTAGCCAAGCAGCAAGGCGTTGGTCTGCAAAACCAAAAATCGTGGGTGCAATTCCCACCCGATGCTCCAAATTGATTTATAAACATTGCAGCGTAGCTTAACAGTAGAGCGTCTGGCTCATAACCAGGACGGTGTGGGTGCGAATCCCACCGCTGCGACCCAATTTTTTCAGCTCGTACCTGTTCTCAAAATACCGACTCCAGAGCTTCAGACTCAAATTTCCATGCAGTTCTGGTTTTACAACTGTGTTCCGCAGTGTCCCTAGCGACAAACTGCAAACTGTAAATTGCGAACTGCGAACTGATATGAATAGGTGGGGATGGTGTAACGGCTAGCATTTTGGTCTCCAAAACCGACGATCTCGGTTCGAATCCGAGTCCCCGCGTTGCGATCGCTCTCAATGCCCTGTGGTGTAATTGGCAACATCTCCCACTTTGACTGGGAAGCTTTAGGTTCGAATCCTGGCAGGGCAGCCAATGCATTTAGCCTGAATTATTTAGTAGACAGGCGGGACGCACTATCCCTCCGGGAGGTTACGCCAACGGCTCCGCTCAGCGACCACCTGAGCTACGGTTTTCCCTCAATTCCAGTCCGTAGCGTGGGCATCTTGCCCGCCACTTTGCTGAGCCGATAAGTAGTGGAGAGTTTAGGCGAGCGTCATGAATAATCCAGCTTAGCTGACGTCCATGCTCTTGAGCGTTTCTTCACGAATCAATTCAAACACCTGGCGACTAATACTCAAGAATTCAGGCGTCAAAGTTACATCAATGTGTCGTGGGCGCTCCAGCTCAACGGGAATCTCAGTCTTGATGCGACCGGGCTGAACACCCATGACACAAATGCGATCGCCCAGAAAGACAGCTTCCTCAATATCGTGAGTGACAAAAATCACCGTTGTTTTCGAATTCTGCCAGATATCGAGGAGCAGCTCTTGCATCATATGGCGAGTTTGGGCATCGAGGGCAGCAAAGGGTTCATCCATTAACAGTACAGACGGAGAATTAACCAAGGCACGCACAATGCTTGCTCGTTGCTGCATACCACCAGAGAGCTGCCGGGGGTAAGAATTACGGTGTTGTGCTAGCCCGACTGAGTTCAAATATTCATTGACTAGATCAGTGCGGATATTTTTAGGAACACCACGAATTTTTAGACCCAGCTCAATATTTTGAAAGGTCGTCTTCCAGGGAAGAAGAGAATATTGCTGAAACACAAAACCGCGATCAGAACCGGGCTTGCGTACTAGATTTTGATCGACAAAAATGCCACCTGCCGATGGCTTAATAAAACCTGCGATCGCATTTAAAAGTGTGGATTTACCACAGCCGGACGGTCCAAGCAGACAAACAAACTCTCCCGGCTTGATCTTCAGGTTGATGGCATCTAAAACGTGGTTATATTGCTTACGACTTTGGTAAATAACATCTAAATCTTCAACATGAACCTCACCCTTCAACGGTGTCGGTGGTGCAACCAATGTAGCTGACATGATTAACGCTCCAAAAACTCCATATCAATCAACGTCTTAATTATCTTGCTTGCGCACAACCCGCCAAGGCATTAGGGCACGAGTTGCTTGACCCACTGCCCAGGAACTAAAAGCACCCATCAAACCAATCAGCAACATACCCATCACAATTGGTGGATAATTTGAGGTTACATAAGACTCCCAAGTAATGTAACCCACGCCGTAACGCCCTGCGAGAATTTCTGCCGTGACCAGGCAGAACCAGGAATTGCCCATCCCAATCGTCAAGCCATTGGCAATACTAGGCATGGAGCCCGGCAAGACAATATGGCGAAAAACATGCCAACGACGAGCTCCCAAACATTGACCGACTCGGATTAAGACGATGTCATGTAACATCGACTCAACCCCGCTGATGGTGCTGATTAATATGGGAAAAAATGCACCAATAAATGTGATGTAAATCATTCCCGATTCAGCATTTGGGAACATCAGAATCGCCAGCGGAATCCAGGCAACAGCGGGAATCGGTCGTAACAATTCGAGTGGCGTCGCCAACAGATCCTCGATCGCCTGAAACCAACCAATGAGCAGGCCGAGAATAATACCAAGGATTGAGGCCATGGTGTAGCCTGCTAGAACTCGGATAATACTGGATTTGACGTGAACCCAAGGATCAGCAGTAAAAAACTCGATGGTCGCCTCAAAAACTTCTGTTGGAGCGGGAATCAAGTTGAAGTTGATAAAAAAATTGAATTTCACTTCACACAAAAGCTGCCAAATTCCAAAAAATAGAATAAGAGCAACAGCACGATGAAACCAACGATTCGATAAAACGAAAGTATTAAGATGTCTGAAACGCTTTTGACGTATTTTTTTTGTCGCCGTTGATCGCTGAGGAGACTGTGTACTGATAACAGACATGATAAGAAGGTATATTAAACTAACTTTTATTTTTGACGTTGAGTCTGAATAGGAAATGTATTCCAGATCAATGGCCCGTTTGGTCATCATCAGTTTCAGATACAGCATCTGTGAACTGATAGATCTGAAATACACCCCTTTCTCGACTATTTGGTAGATAGTAATATAATCGGCTTTAACTCAAAGACTTTTGCAAAGTCTTAAAGTCCATTAACTTTCCACCCGATTCAGACGCATATTTTGCGGCATCAGACTCTAAAAGGAAGGCTGATACTTCATCACCATTCTTAACATAGAAAGAGTTTTCTGCAAACAGCTTCCAACCCTTGTTCCGATCATGAACAAAAATAACATCTGCGGCTTGTCCCTCATCTTGAATCTGAGCCAGCATTGTCACAAGATTCGGAATTGAAGCAAGATTAGTGACCGTTCCTTCACCTTGAATCCAGACTTGAGCTGCCATTTTTGGTTCTTCAATATCCTCACCCGTTAAAGCATCTTCCCCTTCAATAACATAGCTCTCAGCATCTGCAATCACTTGATCATAGTCCAATTCCATCTCTTCCATCGCGGTCTTGAGAAAGCTCTCATCAATCCACTCTGTCACATCGTCTGGATCAACTTCAGACTCAATTTTACCGAGGCTATCTAAGGTGGCGATACTATTTTTGAGTGCTTCAACCTGAACTTCACGAATGGTTGGATCAAGCGGCTGTAACCCCGAGGGGCCAAGAAACATATAAACAACTTCTTTATCAATGCCAGACCATTCCTCAATGTTGCCCGAAATCTCTTCGGGAGATTCAACAAAGATCGCATTGGCTTCCAGCATTGCTTTGAGATAGGCAACCACAATTTCTGGGTGTTCTTCAGCAAAATCTGAGCGCACGACAATCCCATGCAGGGTGGGTACCCCAGTTTGTGCCCCATCAAAAATCTTCTTCGCAAAACCACGGAACGGGAACAGTTCACCAAAGGGAACAAAGTCGGCATGGGCATCAATCTGACCCGTACGTAGACTTGACCCGCCGACCTCAGGTGCTTGACTAATCAACTTAACATCGTTCTCCGGATCAATCCCCTCATCTGAAAGTGCCTTGAGAATCATGCCATGTGCTGCGGAACCAAAAGGTACAGAAACGGTGCCACCTTTGAGATCTTTAAGAGAGGTTGCTGGACTATCTTTAGGGACGACAACGGCATTACCTGCACCATTGGGGCTGTAGGCCAATGTTCCAATAAAGGTAGATTCTGTATCACCACCCTCCTCCTGGAACTTGATCAAATTAATCACAGCCGGAAAATCACCCATCAAACCGATATCAATTTGGTCTGCCAACATTTTGTTGGTGATTGGTGGTCCGGAGGTGTAGCTTGACCATTGAATATCGTACTCGACATTTTCATACTTCCCCGTGGTTGGCAAGTGCTTTTTAAGGAGTTCAAGTTCCCGAACAGTTGCGCCACCAACTGCTGTATTGATGACCTGATCCTGTGTCCCAATAGAAATACGGATTGTCTTTTTTGCGCCACCACCGGATGACTCGGCAACCCCTGTACCTGAACAAGCACTGAGAAAACCAACAGAGGCGATGAGGAAGGAGGTAAGAACTCCTCTCCGAAGTCTACCCATGAATAAAGCCTGACTCTTCAACATGCCATTAACTCCAAACCTAGTACGATTTGGACATATTTAATCGAGGTAGACTATGAATGACTGTAGGCGAAGATACACAATTCCCTTTTGTTCCGTGGTAAACCCATAACCTTTTTTTTTGAAGTCATATATTTTTTTTATGCTTCTACATTGCTCCTTAAACCAAAAGCCTAAACCCCAAAATAATCAGTAGGACAAACAGCAGCATCTTAAATCGCTGGCTGGACATTGCTTTCTGGACTCTCCCGCCCACGAAGGTTGCCAACAGAATAGCCGGCAACGCCCAGAGATAGAGCCGAACCACTTCAACGGTCAGTAGCCCACTCAACGCATGACTCGCGACGATCATTAAACCCGCTGGGAAGAAATAGCCCTGCAAGGTTGCTCGTGTTTTGTCCGGTGACCATTGGCAGAGGGCGGCATAAGTCACCACCGGTGGGCCATTGACGTTATAGGCACTGCCCAAAAGCCCAGCGATAAATCCAAAACCATAGGCCCAAGGACTGCCATTCGGTTTAGGGAGCTTGACTTGGAAGAGTTGAGATAGACCAAAGCTGATCAAAAATAGACCCAAGCCGATCAGTACCCACCGTTCAGGCATGAACTGAATTAAAACAATGCCTAGGGGAATGCCGACCAGAGTCGCCAGCAACAGTTGACGTGTTGCGCCAAAGTCAATTTTGTTCCAGTTGGTCAGCACCATCGTCAGGGCAGAGCTCGATGCACAGAGTGCGAATAAGGGCGCAGCGACTTTAATGCCGAGCACGAGAGAAAGGAGTGGCATCGCGACCAAGGCATCGCCAAACCCGAAGATCGCCCGCAAAAGCGTCGCACCAAAAAAAATAATTAAGAGTTCTAGCAAGGGTATAAATTTTCACTGAATCGATGGCCAGCCTTTAATGTATCCGATCTATCTGTGAAACGGTAAAATTCAATACACTTTTCTCTGGCCTTATCTATCGTGAATACCTACTTATTGAAGATTGTTGTGCATCTTTAGTATTAAAGGTTTATCTCATACCAACGAGTCATGACGGGTTTTCATCGTTGGGGGTGATAACCCGTCATGACTCGTTGGTATCATATCTGTCGAGATGTCCAGACCAGAGTAATCTTCGGCTGGATTACAACCGCTGGTCAGCGACTCAATCGGTTGAATTAAAAGAAAAATTTATCAAGGGATCGAAATACAGAGTAACAAGTGTATTTTAATATTTTTCATGCTCAATTGTTCATCATTTGGGTGGCTTTTATAAGTAGCGATTCATCAACCCAGTTACTTAAATTTATATCCTCAAGATACTTATGATCAGGCAGAGTTATAAGAGATTGAATATGCCCGCTAAGCCAGTCTAGGCGGATTTGAGTTTCTGGAAAAAACAGAGATGACTTGATGCTTTTTTGAGCTAAAGTCTTAGTGACAATGTCAGCTTCTAAGCCAACCCATTGGCTGACCATTTGAGGAGCCATAGCATTATGTTGATACCAGCTTTGGGCTGCGATTAAGGCCTGCAAATAGGCAACCACAATATCAGGATGTTGTGCAGCTAATGTTTCCTGGACGACAATGCCATGAAAGGTGGGCAATACAGTTAGGCTACCGTCGAGAAGACGACGAAAACGTCCTTCATAGCAAGCAACCTCATGGAAAGGGGCAAAATAAGCATAACCATCTACCGCTGCAAGATAGTTAGAAATATTTTTCAAGTTAAGTTTATTAATCGAAGCGAGAGTGACTTTATCTAGTAGATTACTCCGTTGTAGAGACCGAAGGATCATCCCATGGGCAGCAGATTGATAGGGAACTGCGATCACTCGACCTTTCAAATCATCTAATGTTGATAAGTGCGATTGCTTTGGCACAATCACATCATTACCTGAACCGCTAGGACTACTCGCCACAAAGCTAATCAGCCTGGTCTTGGTATTGGGGTTATTCTGTGCCTGGAACTGGGCTGCCATCAACAGCAGCGGATAATCTCCTAAGATGCCAATTTGTAATTGCCCAGACTGTAGACCTCGAATAATTGGCGCTCCTGATGTATGGTTCGACCAATGAACTTGATACTGAGTTTCTTTATAACGATGATTACGGGGTAAAAAATGCTCTAGCAACCCCAGTCGTTGCATAATGATGCCCGCTGGTGCCGTCTGAATAGTGCTATTTTGAATACCAATCTTAAGTGGAAAAGTTTGTTTTGTTCCAGATAGTGTGATGGGAGGCTTAAAGTGAGGGGTTCGAAGTGCTATTTTAGTGGTTTCCGAAGTACTTTGATTTTGAGAAAGGAGTGATTTCAGTAAGAGTTCTTTCTGAGCTTGTGATGATCTGGGGGCAAAAAGCTTAATAAAGTGCTCTAAGGGGGTTAACCCTTGCCGCTTACCTTTATGTTTTGGTGTCTTGTTTGGCATTAAATGCGTTAATAGTGGCGCTGCTGATTTAGGTAAAACCATAAACAACTGTTTTGGCAAGGCAAACTCTTCTAGTACGACTGCTCTCAGTTGATTCGCCTGACGTTCAATCTGAAATTCATACTGAGCCACGAAACTGAGATAGTTGCCCTGTAAGAGGTATTGACGTAATAGACCGGGACGATCAACTGTGTCCAACTGGGAAAAATCTGCTAGCGATAAGCCTAACTCTGAGAGCCGTCGCTCAAATATCAATCGGCTGGGGTGGCCGGTATCAAATAAAACCCATGGTTCTGACAATAGCTCACGGATGCTTATCCAAGACTGATGGGCAAGTGGGTTTTGATGAGAGACAATCAATTCATACTGAATCTGGTCAATCGGCTCCTCTACAACTCCCTCCACACCGAGAAAGCTCAAACTGGAAAAGCCCAGATCAATTTCACGAGCCACAATTGCGTTGTACAGTAATTCTGCTGATTCAAATGATAGACAGAAAACTTTTATATTCGGAAAACTCTGGCGATAGTGAAATAAAAATATTGGCAACCAATTATCGAGAATTTCTTGAGTTGAACCAATAATGATTTTTCCCTGATCCCCTTGCTTGATTCCCTCGATCTCAGCAAGCAAATGATTCGATAATGAAACGAGATCAGGTCCCTTTTTGAATAAATATTGACCGACTGATGTTAGCTCAATGCTACGACCCAGTCGGTTGAAGAGTGGTGTGCCCAAGGCGATTTCAAGAGACTTTATTTTAGCGCTTACTGCGGGCTGGGTTAAATTCAAGACATCCGCAGCTTCTGTAAAACTTAAGTGTCTTGCAACTTCTATAAAAACCTTCAGTTGGTATATTTCCATAGTCGATTAGATTGTCTGATGCTATTATCGAATTTCAGGTTTAAAAAAATATTTTTATAGTCTTAATTGAACTGATTTGAAAATGCCTCAAATTGAGTTGATAGTTATTGGTGGATGATATCTTGGAAATATAGGTTGACAGGTGATGGAGGAACGGTTCGGAGATGCTTTTTTAATGATCCTGGACTGTACTTGTGAGCTTTTAATTAAAATTATTTATCATCTTATAAAAGGTTTGAATCTATATTTTGTAGCGCTGTATACAAAATGCATCTCCTGAGGTACATCGAAAACATATATTTTTGTCAAATTGAGGTGTAATCACTTTATGCAATAGTTGCCAGTAGCCTTAACTTTTTTCGGGGAGTTCAAGCAACTATTTCAAGTCGTCATTTGTTAGCGATAGGTTTGGAGCGCTATGGTAAATACTCAGTACTTAAAAACTGATTTTTTGGTTATTGGGGGTGGCACGGCAGGGACAATGGCTGCCATCAAGGCTAAACATGCCAATCCTGAAGCTGAAGTGTTGATTCTGGAGAAGGCGAATATTCGCCGGAGTGGGGCGATCGCCATGGGCATGGATGGGGTCAATACGGCTGTAATCCCTGGCAATTCTACGCCTGAGCAGTATGTCCGAGAAATCACGATCGCCAACGATGGCATCCTCAATCAGAAAGCGGTCTACCAAACGGGTCGTTATGGCTTTGAGGTGATTCAGGAACTAGAGAGCTGGGGGGTTAAATTCCAAAAGGACTACGAAGGCAACTACGATCTCAAGCAGGTGCATCGTGTTGGGAAGTATGTCCTTCCCATGCCAGAAGGGAAAGACCTCAAGCGAATCCTGGCCCGTCAAGTCAAGCGGGCAAAAGTCAAAGTGACGAATCGAGTGATGGCCACACGGGTGATCGTCCAGGACGGACGGGTCGTCGGTGCGATCGGCTTTGATGTTCGTGGCGGTGACTTTGTGGTGATTCAGGCCAAAGCCGTTGTCCTCTGTACCGGCGCTTGCGGTCGCCTCGGCTTACCCGCCTCGGGATATCTTTACGGAACCTATGAAAACCCCACCAATGCGGGTGATGGCTATTCTATCGCTTACCATGCGGGTGCCGAGCTGACCAATATTGAATGTTTTCAGATCAATCCCTTGATCAAGGACTATAACGGCCCGGCTTGTGCCTATGTGGCCAGTCCCTTCGGTGCCTACACCGCTAATTCTGAGGGGAACCGCTTCATCAGTTGTGATTATTGGAGTGGTCAAATGATGCTGGAAGTCTGGAAGGAGCTGAACTCCGGGAAGGGCCCCGTTCACCTGAAAATGTACCATCTCGATGACGATACCATTTCTGAGATTGAGACGGTGCTCTGGTCGAATGAGCGTCCGAGCCGGGGTCGCTTCCACGAAGGACGCAACGAGAATTACCGCACCGATGGCGTCGAAATGAATATCTCTGAGATCGGCCTCTGTAGCGGTCACAGTGCATCTGGCGTTTGGGTGGATGAACATTCCCGAACCACCGTACCCGGCCTCTATGCAGCGGGTGACATGGCCTGTATCCCTCACAATTACATGATTGGCGCGTTTGTTTCGGGTCGCATCGCCGGGATGCATGCCATGGACTATATTATGGGTCTCGACCATGTTGATCCTGACCCGGAGTTTCTCAAAGTTGAGCAGGAACGGATCTATGAGCCGCTAAACCGTCCCAATGGGATTCCCCATACCCAGGTTGAATATAAGTTACGTCGCTTGGTTAATGACTATCTCCAGCCCCCAAAATCGCCGACCAAAATGGACATTGGCCTGCAAAAATTTATGCAATACGAGTCAACATTGGACTTAATGGGGGCGGCTGATCCCCATGAGCTGATGCGCTGTATGGAAGTTCATTTCATTCGAGACTGTGCTGAGATGGCCGCACGGGCCTCGTTGTACCGGAAAGAGAGCCGTTGGGGTCTTTATCATTACCGTCTGGATTATCCAGAGAAGAATAATGAAGAGTGGTTCTGCCATGTCAATCTGAAAAAGAATGAGCATAACGATATGGAGCTGTTTAAGCGTCCCGTTGAACCTTACATGGTTGATGTTGATATTGTTAGTGAAGTTTATGATGTAGCCGTTCGCTAGTCGCTTCACGAATGATCTTCCGAATCGCCGCTAGCTGTCCTCGGACGCTATGAAGAGGAGGTTCACAAACATTCTTACTGCAATTACTGTATTCCTATTTCATCTGGAGAAAACGATGGCCTTAACAACGCAACGTGTCGATGTTCCCGTGATTGTCGATGAATCAAAATGTTTAGAGAAGTGCAAGGCCTGCATTGAGGTCTGCCCATTAGATGTTTTAGTCAAAAACCCAGAGACGGGTAAAGCCTATATGAAGTACGACGAATGTTGGTTCTGCCTCCCCTGTGAAAAGGAATGTCCCACCAATGCCATTACGGTGCAAATTCCCTTTTTATTGCGGTAGAGTCACTGACTCCAGAATTTGCCACGTAACAATAATGCTTGTGGAATGGTGGAAAAATATGGCTATATATAGAGTATTTGATCACTTCCACTACCTTGCGGTTGTCCTAGACACGAGATCCGTAGCGTGGGCGTCTCGCCCGCCTGGGATAATTATTTTTCATACCAACGAGTCATGACGGGTTATCACCCCCAACGATGAAAACCCCCTTACCAAGGGGGTCGGCGTAGCCGGGGGGATCTCGCTAGCTTCATTTACTTGGTGCAAGAGTATTAACATTGTCTATTTTCAAAGTAAATCTG
>JBCDEB010000069.1:0-34817 GCA_039180005.1 Cyanobacteria bacterium P01_G01_bin.54
CTTCGCTTAAACAGAACTCACGTTTTCTTAAGTTCCATTAGCCTACTTTGGCTATGGGCCTGGGGTTTATGGAAGTTTAGAAAATAAATCGGGAATTCCGTCTTAAGGTCACGCTGATAAGTATTAGGGCGCGATTGCCCCTTCTCAATTCACCCATTTCCACAAGATTTTGTTACATTAATTAATATATTTCATAACAAATCTTGATTTATTCGCCATGAAACTCACCACTCGACTGGCTTACCTGTTTAAGCCCAACTTCAACCCCAATCAGCTTTCTCAGGCGACGCTAGCGATCCTGCGTCTGGTTATTGGCATCATGATGATCCATAACGGCCTGGATAAGCTGGCTGATATTGAAAATTTTGCTCAGGCCTATGTGGCCTATCTCGGGCTACCATTTCCGATCGCCCTGAGCTACCTGGCAGCCTTCACCGAACTCATCGGTGCGCCGCTAGTTGCCCTGGGTCTCTTTACCCGCCCAGCTGCGTTCGGCCTGTTTAGCACCATGTGTGTGGCGATCTATCACCACATTTCGGTTGCGGGCTTGAGTCTGCCTTACTTAGAGCTGTCGGCGATCTACGCCGGGGCATTCCTCTACTTCACGATTAATGGTGCGGGTTTATTCTCTACTGATGCCCTGATTGCTCACTGGCTGGATGGCGAAACCCTCTCTAGCAAGGCCAAGCAGATCATGCGCCTAGAGCGCGCCACCGTTGCCTCTGCATCTTAGTGGTATTTGTATTCATATCTCTGCAATTGCAATACGAATCCCCAGCCCACGATCGAGCTGGGGTATTTTCTCAGGATTAGAACGGTTTTACGGCGTCGATTTCCCAGGCATTGAGTTCAACCCATCAGCTTCCTCCAGGTCTGCGACCCGACGATGCCATCGGCAGTGATATGGACTGAGGCTTGCCAGCGCCGCACGGCCCAAGCCGTATTGGGGCCAAAGACACCATCGATCGCTGTCCCCACCCGAAACTGGACATAGCGCACCGCTTTGCCGGTGGCATGGGAGGGACGGAGGATGGGCTTCTCAAAAATATCATCCAGCGCTTTCCAGGTGGCGGCGCTAGCATTGTCGCTGCTGATCGCCATCAGGTCATTGAAGCGTCCTACCGCCGAAGCGGTATTGGAACCCCAGAGACCATCTTCCACTAAGGCGCGGCCATTGCGATCGCGTACCCGAAGCTGATTGAGTTGTTGCTGCAATTTCAGTACCTCAGCATCTCGCGTCACCCCACTGGAGCTGCTATTCCCCCCGGTTTGGCCATTACCGCTGCCTTCGGTGGGCGGTGTTTGTCCGGTTAATCCTTTGACGATCGCATTGGCCATGGCTTCGGTCTCGTAGCGGCTGCGATCGCGCCAGGAATCAATAAAGCAGCATTCCACCAGAATGGCTGGCATGGCCGTATGTTTGAGCACATAAAAATGGGAGCCATTTTTCACGCCCCGGTTGTAGAAGCCCAGGCCAACAATCTGGTTCAAGACGGGTTGAGCATAGCGACGTCCGGCAGAACTGGCCGCAAAGACTTCTGTCCCGTTGGCATTGCCATTAAAGGCATTGAAATGAATTGAGACGTACAAATCCACGTTGCGGGCGTTTGCCACAGCAACGCGCCGCCGGAGGGAGTCGAGAACACTACTGGCACGGCGGGGGTTGCAATTGATCGCGGTGTGACCCAGAGCTTCGAGCTTGTAAATGACACGTGTGCCCACCGCCTTAGTGAGGTCATCTTCCTTGGCCCAGCCCACTGCCCCGGTATCGGGGGGCGCGTTGTGCCCCATATCAATGCCAAATTTCACGTCCGCGCTCCTGCCGATTGCTTTACTTACATTCTGCTGATCAATATCCTTGGGGCTGCATTATACAAGTTCAATTTGGCGCATCGGTTGATCGCAATAAAGATTTCATAGCCGTCTGGGTCAGGGTTTTAATCTCATTCAGGGTGGGGAGGGGTTGAGAACATTGGCCCAGCCAGGTTAGATACTCCACATTCCCCGCCGGGCCCGTGAGGGGTGAATAGGTCAGCCCTTGCACCTGCCAGCCGAGTTCTACCGCAGCAGCCAGAACCTGCGCGATCGCCTCCGCCTGGGCAACGGAGTCGCGGACAACGCCCTGTTTGCCCACCCGCTCTCGACCCACTTCAAATTGGGGCTTGATGAGCGCAACCAAATCTCGGGGTTCCCGTAACAACTGCCACATTGCTGGCAGCACCTTGGTCAGGGAAATAAACGAAACATCAATGACACCCAGGTCGGCGATCGCTTCGCCTCCATATTCACCCCCGTAGAGGTCTTGGGCAGTGAGATAGCGCAGATTGGTGCGCTCTTTGAGAATCACGCGTGGGTTTTGGCGCAATTGCCAGGCCACCTGACCGTAGCCGACGTCCACACCAAAGACTTGTTTTGCCCCTGCTTGGAGGAGACAGTCCGTGAAGCCGCCGGTCGAAATGCCACCATCGAGACAACTGCGATCGCGCACGTCAAGGTCAAATTGCGCCAGGGCTTTGGCAAGCTTCTCACCCCCCCGTGAGACGTAGGGCGGTTTTTGCTTTACGGTGATCACGGCACTCAGGGCAAGCACGGTACCGGGCTTATCAACAATGCGATCGCCCACCTTGACTGCCCCGGCTCGGATCAAACGCTGGGCCTGCTGCCGCGAAGTGCAGAGCGCCCGCTCAACTAGCAGCAGATCCAAGCGTTGTTTGTCCTTGGGCATGGGCAAAGATTAAGGCGTACCGTCAGATTCTTCTGGAATCTTAATTCTGGAACTTTAAATGGGACAAGCGATCAAACGTCCAACTTAACTCATAGAACAGGGGGTGTAAGCAGTTAGACCTCAAACCTTTGCTATAACTAGCTTACAGCCCCTAAGCGACTACTCGTAGAGCCAGCTCTGGCCATGGGCTTCCCACGCGGTTAATTCCGCCTCGTCAAACCAGAGGGCGATTTCCCGCTGCGCTGTTTCAATGGCATCGGAGCCGTGAATCAAATTGCGCCCCAAGCTCACACCATAATCACCCCGAATCGTGCCGGGTTCAGCGTTAAGCGGGTTGGTTGCACCAATAATTTTGCGGGCCGACGCCACGACACCATCACCTTCCCAGACCATCGCCACCACTGGGCTAGAGATGATAAATTCCACCAAACCGGCAAAAAAGGAACGCTCCTTATGGACATCGTAATGTTTTTCTGCCAGTTCCCGCGATACAGCCATGAGCTTTAAACCCACCAGCTTGAACCCTTTGGTTTCCAAGCGTTGGATAATGTTGCCCACCAAGCCCCGTTGCACACCATCGGGCTTGATCATCAAAAAAGTGCGTTCCATAATACCCTCCAATTCTTGCGGTTTACAGTCTGATACAGAAGACAGCGTAGCTTTAGAAGGGCCCCGGAGCAAATGGAAATCTTTCCGACCCCCCTTACATGCAGGTTAAACATTTAATCCGGTAATTGCGTAGGGTGGGCATTGCCCACCAGCAGACAGTTTGAGCGATTGCGTATTACCGAATTATTTGCTTAAGTTCCATCTAAGGGGGGAGGCGAAGCCGGGAAGATCTCGAAAGCCTTGCTTACTCGGTGCAAGTGCGCAAGTCCTGCCGTTAACGTTTACGGGCGAGGGTCAGTCCATCCGCGATCGGCAACAGGCTTAAATCAATACGCTCGTCGTTGTAGAGCTGCTGGTTAAAGTCGCGGATAGCAACTGTGCGGGGGTCTTGCTCGCCAGGGTCAGCGACACGCCCGGACCAGAGGACATTGTCAATGGCAATCAACCCACCCGGTCGCACGAGTTGCAGCGATCGCTCGTAGTAAGCCCCGTAACTGCGTTTATCGGCATCAATAAAGGCAAAGTCAAAACGACCACTCTCCCCTGCCGCAATCAGACTCTCTAAGGTCTCTAAGGCGGGGGCAATGCGCAGGTCGATCTTGTGAGCCACCTCTGCCCGTTGCCAGTAGGTGCGGGCGATCGCGGTACTGCGCTCATCGATATCACAAGCCACAACTTGCCCCACCTCCGGCAGAGCCAGGGCGACAACTAACGCGCTATAACCCGTAAAAACCCCCACCTCTAGCGTCCGGGTTGCCCCCAAAAGACGCACAAGCAGGGCCAAAAACTGGCCCTGCTCCGGAGCGATTTGCATGCGAGCGGTCGGTAGCCCCGCCGTCTCACGTCGGAGCTCACTCAGCAGGTCTGGCTCTCGCAACGAGTTCGAGAGCAGATATTTGTAGAGTGAATCATCAAGCGGTAGATGTTTTGAATTCACGGCTGCTAGCTGACCACAAGCTGTCCTTCGGTCGTCAGACCGACTGTACCTTCAAGTTTGGCATTATCGAGTTGAGTGCCAATCAAGTTAGCGCCAATTAGGTACGACCCAATCAGTAGCGCACTCGCGAGATTGGTATTGAGCAGGTTCGCGTTGGAGAGGTTTGCATCTGTTAGGTTGGCCCCCACCAAATTGGCGTCACTGAGATCCACCCGCACCAACTTCGCTTCACTCAAATCGGTGCTGAGTAATTTTGCACCCACCAGATTAGCCGTACTCAGGTTCGCCCCGCCCAAATCGGCGCTGCTGAGGTTCGCGCCATTGAGCTTTGCGCCAATGAGGTTTGCACCCACCAACTTCACTGCCCTTAGACTCGCATCGCTGAGCGTGGCATTCACCAGCATGGCAAACGTCAGGTCAGTCCCGCTGAGGTTGGTTCCGCTCAAGATCGCATTGAAAAAATTTGTGCCCTTGGCATCCGCACCACGCAGATTGGCTTGAGTGAGATCAGCGCCAACAAAGTTGGCATAGCTGAGATCCGCACCGCTCATATTTGTGCCGCTGAGGTTCGCGCCACTGAGGTTTGTGCAGTAGAGGTTCGCCCCACTCAAATCTGCACCACTCAAGTCGAAATTACTGAGATTGGCATGGCTTAAATCGCCACCTTGACACTTTTTCGTTTCCAGAAGTCTTTCGATATCGCCAGTGTTATCAACCATAGGAATTTGGGGTGGGGTAAAAAGTCACAATGCATTCTACCAGTACCCGTCAAGACTTACCACAAGATTTCACAAGGGATAAATCAAACAAGCATAGCTAATTATTCGCTCGTTGAGCCAGCGACATCACTCATCAGGATGGTAATCGCGTCTTGGAGAGCGCGACGAATCTCGGTTTCAGAGCCACCCTCAATGGCAATTCGCATGACCCGTGCCATTTCGCTCAAGCCCTGAGGTGCAGTTTCTGCCTGGGCGGCGGCTTCGACTTGAGCGGCGATCGCCTCCGCAATCCCCACCGCCACATCCGGGGAAATATCGACGGGTTCACCCTTAATTACTTGGCCCATGCTCTGGGTGAGGATTTCTAAAACGGTTGATGCCAACGCAGTCTCAATCGGGTTGGACGAGGCGGAGCCCCGCGCGGTTGCTGAGGCGGGGGGCTGGGCTTCGGGCGCTGGTTCAACGGGAATTTCAATGCCCGTCTCGGCTTCTGGGGGGAGGGAAGGGAGACCTTGGGCGAAAACAGGGGTTAAGACGAGGGGCAGGGTGACGGTGGCGATCGCGCCACTGCGCAGGGATAACCAAAAGGGATTTAACATGAGTCAGTTTGGGGGGAAGGGTTAAAGGGGAAGGGAGCAAGTCGGAAGAGAGAAGGATCACAGAGGGGGGACATTGCCCACTAGCTCAAGGTTTCAGTGATTCTAAGATTGTCGCCGTTTAAGGCATATCACAGCACCCTAATAGGTTCTAACAGAACAAAACGAGCAGACAATGTCATGCCTCCTCGTTTGTAATAGGGAATATTGGGGTGAATTGAGCCTCTAACCGAGGGTTTCTAGATAATCCCGAATTCGGTTGCGACGCTTGGGTTGACGGAGCTTTTGGAGGGCTTTGGCCTCAATCTGACGCACCCGTTCCCGAGAAAGTTCCAGGGCCCGCCCGATTTCAGCAAGGGAATAGGGGGTGCCAGTATTGAGACCATAGCGCATCTGAATGACATCCCGTTCCCGGCTGGTGAGGTCAGATAACAGGTTTTGCAGCTCACGACCTAACGCTTCGCGCATCAGCGTGTCTTCTGGAGAGGCTTCCTCGGTTTCAAGCAGGTCGCCCAGTTCTGTATCCTTTTCCTTGCCAACTTTAATCTCTAGCGAAACCGAGCGCGGCACACGCAAGAGCACCTCCCGCACCTGATCAGGGGTCATGTCCAGCTCCTTGGCAATGTCTTCGGTGCGGGCACTGCGACCTTGCTCTTGAGAAATTTTGCGCTGGGCTTTCTTGATTTTGTTGAGTTTCTCGGTGATGTGAACCGGCAGGCGGATGGTGCGACTCTGGGTGGCGATCGCTCGGGTAATGCCCTGGCGAATCCACCAATAGGCGTAGGTGGAGAAGCGATAGCCCTTAGTGGGATCAAACTTTTCAACCGCCCGCTCGAGCCCCAATGTGCCTTCCTGAATCAAATCCAGCAGTTCCAAACCCCGATTTTGATATTTCTTGGCCACGGACACCACCAGGCGCAGATTCGCCTTGATCATGTGCTCTTTGGCTCGCACCCCAGACTTTTGGGCTTGTTCGAGTTCCTCGACCGTCAGCTCAACAAACATGGCCCAATAGGCCTTACCGCGGGCGATCGCCGCCTTCAGTGCCACAACTTCCATGTCCACCGCCTTGGCCCAACGCCCCCAAGCCGGACGATGACCCAACTTAGCCACCAGGCGATCATGAACGGCAATCAGTTGGGCAAACTGACCCATAATCTGGCGCTGATGCTGCTGAAGCAGAAACAGCTCCCATAACTCCGGCGCAACCGAGGGGCTCAGTAGAGCACACAACAGGGGTTGGGGAAACGGCTCCGTGGCTTGGGTGGCGAGCTGGGTGCGCATCTCAATTAATGCCACATACCGCTGGATAATCTGGGCTTCGGATACCTCTTCATCTCGTTGTAGCAGAGGAACTCGACCAATTTCAGTGAGATAGAGGCGAACTAAATCAGTTGTAGCGCGACTGGCCCGCTTACCTGAGGTGGCATCCTCCTCTCCCGGATTGCGGTTCTCTAGGTCGGGGGTCGCCGAGGCTTCTGGCATCACTGCGGCACGATGGTTATTGATAGAGGGGCTAAGGGCAGTCTGGGGCATAGAGCAGAATCTCAATAGAGCAATCAAAGACGATACGCAGAAGATGACCGTGATGAGAGGGAGTGAAGGGGATGCTGTTTTAGGGTTTCCCTACTTATAATCGTAACGACAGCAACTCAAAAATCCAGTGACATAGGTCAGTGGCTTACTTTAATCTACGTCACCCTAAAAAGTGATTCCTGAGAGTTTTAGGGGGATTTTATCTGGGCCGAAGAAAAAAGTGGGCAAAAGTTCCAATTTTATAGTTAAGAAAAATTAACGGCAGGATTGACAGACGTTTTTATCCGGCTTGACCCTTGAAAAGGGTGAACAATCTCACTCATAAGGTCAACACTCAGATGTGAGAAGTGATGGATAAAAGCCGGAGTTAAACGACTGACTGGATCAGAAAAACATCGTTCTTGTGGGAGAACTAGGGGCTGTCATCATTTAGATTTCAAGCTCTGACTATGACTGGCTTACAGACCCTTTTCCTGTTGTTGGGGTCGGGCATGACCTCCTTTTTCCCATCAGGCTTCTGCGGTTAACTGATGACACGCCCTAGATGTTCTAAATCCTTAACGCAGGTGTCTGTCAGGACGCCTGGCCCGGCAAACTCGTTAAGCTGTATTTCAGATTTTGTATTTACCGATCCGCCTTAACACTCCTAATCCTGCAATCTTGATGAACCCATGTTAGATACCCTTAAATCCGCCAAGGATGACCGCTACTGGCTGCTGGGTCTGACCGCTGGCTTGGTGCTCTTTCATCTCTTCTTGACCGATAAAACGGGCGATATGAAGAGTTTCAGCGTCAGTTTTATTTTTTGGGGTGCAGTGCTCTCGATGGTCTGGGACAAGAAAGAGCAGCTCCGACTCCGGAGCGATCGCTTCTCAAGCCTCTTGGGCACAACCCTCATCGCCCTCGCCTGCTGGAAAATTATCCATATTTCCAGTGGTGGGGCGTTTGTACAGGCACTGCCCCTCATATTTGGCTTGAGCTTGGCCCTGATTGCCTCAGGCTACCGGGGTTTGGGGCAGTACCGTCCCGAACTTTTGGCACTGGGGGTTTTGGCCTTGCCGGGGGAGAAGTTCCTCTCTAACATCTTGCAGAGCCTTATTCATGCCCTCTCTGGCAACTATCTTGCGGAGCTGACGGCCCAATTTACAACGGTCGGTTTAAGACTGGTGGGCTTGCCCGCTGAGCTACATGACTCAGTTTATGTGCATACTTCTAAGGCGATCGTCTTTGTTCATGAAGGCTGCTCTGGCGGTGGTGTGATTGATTTCTTGCTGCGTCTGAGTTTGCTATTGATGATTGTGTTTCCCCTTCAGCGCTTGGGCAAGATCCTCTCTCCCCTGATCGCGATCGCCATTGGCTTTCTCACCAATGGGGTGCGAGTAATGGTGATGGTCTTTTTGGTTCATCAGGGGAATACACCGGCTTTTGACTATTGGCATACGGGCAATGGTTCCCAGATCTTTGGGGCGATCGGCGTCGTGCTGTTTGGCTTAGCCTGTTTCCCCTTCATCCAGCCCGGTGCATCGACGACAGATGCACCGCCTGAAGCCCCTCTCATTCCTGAAGAATCTGCCCTTGAATCATCTCCCCCTGAAGCACCTGCCGCTGGCATATCTTCCCCTGAAGTATCTGTCCCTGAAACATCCGCGTCTGAAGAATCAAACTCTCAAGAACAAGAGAATGCCTGAACAAAATCCAGAACTCGAAACCCAGTCTGAGCAGGTCGCTGAACCGGTCCCAGATGACGAGCGACCTTTGAAGAGTAATATTGCTGATGAGCCCGAATTAGCGTTACCTTCTCAAACGCGATCGCCCTGGCGTTGGCCGATTTTATTTGTGAATGTAATCCTGCTAGGGACTTGTGTCGGTTGGGTAGCCCTCGATCCCAAAGTTGGGCGTTTGCAGGTCTATGAGTTTCCAGAGCAGGTGGCGCTAGACAGCGCCCAGCACCAGGACAGCGATCGCCTTAAACCCGTCAAGAAACCCGAATATGAGGGTTCCAGTTATCCAGCCGGCCAGCATTATCAATATCGAGTCGCGGGTCGTCCCTTAGATGTTGAAATTCGCTACGTAATTAAAACCCAGGGGGGCGTTGATAAATTCACCCGTGAGCATCCGCATTTTGCGGATGCCGAGGAGCAGAACGCCGAAGTGGTTGCCCAGCTCCGCTTTGATCGCGAAACCGGCCATTACGCTTTGCTCAACTACAACGAGCGCACCTATCTGAGTGCTTGCATCAACCCCCGGGGCAAAACCACGGCCTCCAGTGAGCAGTATGTCCAAAATCAAGATCTCTACGATACGGTACTCGGACGGACGGGGACATGGCTGCTCGGACGTGAGCGGTGGCGTGACAATCGCTGCCTTTGGACGCTGATGTATACCCCCACTGGAGCTAATTCTCAACAGAGTCAAGCCCGTCTCGAAGCCCTCTGGGAAGAATGGGCTCCCTATTGGCAGACTAACTTCCCGCCGTTGTAATCGATCCCGGCAATTCGCTGGTGGATGCTGTATTAGGGTCTAAACAGCAAGGAGTTTAAATATACTTGACTAGGGGCAAGCAAACTGAAGTCTGACGGGCGACTCAGGACGTGTCTCTCAGCGCACAGAAATATTGCTGCTGTAACAGCTCGGTTGCTTGAGCAGCGGGCAACGGTCTAGACCAGAAATAACCCTGGCCATATTCGCAACCGAGCGATCGTAAGACCTCGACATCTACTTGATTTTCAACCCCTTCAGCAATCAAATCCATCCCCAAAATATGACCCAAGGAAATAATCATGCGGACAATTTCATGGTCTTCATGGCTCTCCCGCATCTTTTGTACGAAGGATTGATCCACTTTGATCGTATCCACCGGAAAGCGACGTAGTTGACTGAGGGAAGAATAGCCCGTGCCAAAATCATCTAAGCCGAGCTTACAGCCCGAAGATTTGAGCTTAAGCATCGAGTCGATCGCCGCCTCTACATCCCCCATAATCATACTCTCTGTGATCTCAAACTTAAGCATTGAGCCATCAATGTGCTCCGCTTGGATAATCCGCGCCAGTTGTTGATGAAAATCGGGTTTATCAAACTGGCGACCCGAGAGATTAATGCTCAGCATCAAGGACAGCTCAGGAAATTGATGTTGCCATTGATGCACCTGATGACAGGATTCTTGGCAAATCCATTCTCCCAGCGGAATAATCAAGCCCGTTTCTTCTGCCAGGGGAATAAACCGTGAGGGCGACATCAACCCTTGCTGGGGATGTTGCCAACGGGTCAGGGCTTCAAAACCGACAATTTTTTCCGTTTCCAGAGCAACAATCGGCTGATAGTAGAGGATGAATTGCTGATCCGCAATGCCCTGGCGTAAATCATTTTCGAGGGTGAAGCGATCGACCACTTCGGTCAGCATGCCGGTGGAAAAGACTTTATATTGATCTGTGCCGGCAACCTTGGCACGATACATCGCGGTTTGGGCATCCCGGAGTAGCGTATCTGAGGTATATTGGTGCCCTCGCTGGGTCATGGCAATGCCAATGCTCAAGGTGATGGTGACGGATTGGGTGTTGAACCAAAATGGCTCCGCTAGGGTCTGTTGCAGATGTTCCGCGAGGGTGGTTAGAGTTTCGGGTTCCGCGCATTGCAGCGCAACGGCAAATTCATCGTTACTGAGCCGAGCGAGTTGGGCCGAGCGGGGGAGCTGGGTGAGCAAGCGCTGGGTTACCCGGATCAAGAGCTCATCTCCTGCGGATTGGCCCAAACTTTCATTAATCATCTGAAAGTGATCCAGATCCAGCAACATCACGCCCAAGGTTTCAGCGCATCTCAGCCAAGACTGGCGCTGAAAAAATTGTTGGAGAGCGTGGCTAAACGCTCGCCGATTGGGCAGTCCGGTCAGGGCATCGTAATGGGTTGTATAGAGCAGACGATAGGACAGGGCTAGGCCCAGTGCAATGATAAAGGCGAGCATTGGCTCTGCTATCGGAATCCAGACCATCCCTATGCTCAAGAGTCCCCAACCGATGCTGCCAATGAGGATGAGCCCGAGCAATGTAGCACCCCCTAAGGCCAGCGGATGGGGCGATCGCCAGGCCAAGATCCCGCCGAGCAGCGTCCAACCCCAAAGCCAAAGGAGTTCTTGCCAATCCGACCAAAATTGCCAGGAACGCGGCTCACCCGCTGCGATCGCCAACAGGTGACGGGTGATCTGCGCATGGATCATCACCCCGGACATTTGCAGGGTTTGATCATCCGCACTGTAGGGGGTGTAGATCGAATCCTTTAAGCTCGCTGCTGCTGTGCCGATGAGTACAACCTTGTCCTGCACCCATTCAGGATTGACTTCATCCTCTAGCAATTGACGCAAGGTAATCGTGCGAGCGGAATGGTTACGGGTGCGATAGTCCAGCAGAATCTGGTAGCCACGGGTATCTGCGATTTGGTAGCCGCCTGAGGTGGAGTCTAACGGGAAGAGGGGCATTTCCCCCAAAAAGAGGGCATCTGGGGTATAGCGAAACTGTAGATCGTCGGGTTGAAAATAGGCCAGCGTCAGCCGCAGGGCAAAGGAATAATAGTCCCGCTCGGGGGCGGCCACAAAGAGCAGACTGCGACGGAGCACACCGTCAGTATCCAGGGTTAAGTCATTGAAACCCACCTGGGTATCAGGAACATGGGGAGGGGGCGGAATGTCACCGATAATTTCTGTGATGGCAATCAAGTTATCGGCTTGGAATTGACGGTGCAGCGCTGCTGTTCCGGGGGGGGTGGGAATGTCTCGATAGAGATCGAGACCAATCACTCGGGGTTGATAGCGCTGGAGTTTGGCCAAACTCTCGGCTAAAACCTGATCAGGCAGGGGCCAACGATAACGATGCAGATCGTCCTCAGTGATCAGCACCAGCAACATCCGGGAGTCTAAGGCGGCATCGGGTTGGAGCCGCCTGTACCAATCGAACATCGCCAACTCTAAGAATTCAAGACCCCCCAGTTGCCGAGCGCCCCAGAACAGACTGGTTAGAACGACACTACAGAGGGCGATCGACCGGCCAGCGACCCAGAGGGGCCGCACCGAGGGTCGCCAACGCTTTTGCCAGCGCTGCAATTGCTTGAGTCGTTGGACTTGACGTGGGAGATGACGAATCAGGGGTTTACTGGATTGAGAAAACGTCAGTGCTATATGGATCTTCCACCGACAGCGGCATTTCACCAGGAAGAATTGAATTGTACAGTTTACAGAGACTTCAATACACAATCTGAACCATAACTTGGGCTCAGCCTATCATTACGGTACTGTGGAGCGTGAACGGTGGAACGTTAGCGATGGAAGATTAACGCTCTATTGAATTGTACAATTTACGACGACTTCAATACACAACCTGAACCATAACTTGGACTCAGCCTATCATTACGGTACTGTGGGGCGTGAACGGTGGAACGTTAGCAATGAAACGTTAGCGATAGAATATTAACGCTCTGTGGCTGTAGTTGGCTTGATGAAAGAGCGTAATTCTAACTGATCAAGCAGGGCGATCCACTTGGCATGGGCCTCTGGATCATTGGGATAGTCTTGGTGTAATTCCACAATTGCGGCGATCGCATCACTCCATAGTCCAGATGCCAAGTAAGCGTCTACTTGGGTCAGTCGAGCATTCAAGGTGTCTAGGGTCAGATCGACCGTGAGATTATCCGCCGCAACCTGACGTAACCAACCGGACAAGACAACATCATAGGGCTCGCAAGCTAGCGTAAAATACCAGCGATAGGCTTTATCTTCTATTAACGTATTTTCGGGCAAGTGAATTGCTAAAAACCTCACCGTATTTTGGGTTTCAAGCCTTGTTTCGTAGACAACGGGGTTGGGCCGTTCGACCGACGAAGCGTCTTCTAAGACGAAATTGACGTCATAGTTTGTTGTCAAATCCGGCAAGACAAAATAGAGCGATGGGGTGTTGCTCGCGGTGATTCCCAGGTTATCGACCGGGCTTAAGGCAACCAAAGCATTGCTGTTGGCCAGACATTCGTTCGGGGTTCTGCCGCTACGTGTCCCTCCGCCAACCCGGCGTCCTGGAAATTCACCACGGCTGCTTTGCTCCTCAGCGCTGACGGGAGCAATCGCCAAACTGGACAGAAAAACAGTAAAGCCAACGCAGAATGTCAGTTTTCGTAAAATTGCCAAGAACATGATGGTAAACCCTTGTCTAGGAAAAGCGAATGTGAGGTGAGGTTTGGGTCAGGACAGGTCAGCGTTGGGCGCTGTTCTACTGCCAACAGCTTAGGCTCTGCCGCCACACCTTACTAAGGTAGACAATTGTTGTGAAAAACCTGTGAAGGGAACGTTAAACCCTAAGAGACGATCGCCAAACTGGAACGTTGTTTAAGCCAAATCACTTAGGGAATCCGCACAATAACAGTTGTAGCGGGTATTGTGATTGTTGGGTTTGATGCCATGAACTTCTCTTTGACCAACCGTTTTTCTCTGCTCTGTGCTTTGCCCCTGCTCCTAGGGGGGTGCCAACTCAGCCTCCAGATGCCGACGGCTGAGAATCAGGCTAAATTTTATATTGATGTGATTGCCCAGAGCCAGACCGCCTATTACAAGGCTAATGGTGAGTTTGCCAACTCGATTGAGCAGCTAGATCTCAATCTCAAGATTGATAGCCCGGATTATCAGCTCAAGGCCACTTCCCACGGCGACCCCACCCATAGTATTTTGGCGGAGGCAGCGGCTAAGCGTGACGATCTCCACAGCTATGCCAGTTTGATCTATCTCAAAGCCAGCGAGGAACAGGTGGATGTATTGGTACAAGCCTGCAAGACGGAAGTCCCCTCCAAGCGCCCGCCGATGCTCACGACGCGACCCCGCCGGGTGAATGCGCTGGATTGTCCAGAAGGCTCCGTGTCAGTGCAGTAGATTGGGATCTTAAGACCCAGGCTCAATCACCTCAAAGAGCACACAGCGTCCCAGCCAGCGATCGCTCCCTTTGGCCATACCCGGTGGATTTTGGGTTTGGCTGGCGAGCTGTAAACGGCGGCGATCGATGCCCTGGTCTTCAAGGCGGGTTTGGATGGCCTGGGCACGGGCACGGGCGATCGCTGCCGGGTTGTTCTCACTGCGGTGGCCATAGCCCACAATCCGAATCTGGAGCTGGGGATTTTCTTTGAGCAGAGCGACGAGGGGTTGGATTTTCGCCCCTTCATCACTCGCCCGCAGTTGGGTCGTGTTTTGGCCAAAATAAATACGGGTGGCGATCGAAAGGGGTTGAAACTGAATTTGATTTTCCACCTGCTCCACCCCCGGTAATTGGGCAAAGGCGGTGGTCAAGTCGGCAAGACTGCCCGGATAAATCGTGGAACCGGTCAGCGTCACTGTTCCCTCAGCAAACGTTGCTTCGAGTTCAATCCCGGTCATCTGGTTGAGTGTTTGACTCAGTTGTTGCACTGCCTGCGTCACCGTGCCATCCAGCACAATGGTTTGATCCTGGAGCGTTAGGGTGGGGGCCAATTCCTGGACGACATCCTTGGCATGCTCTCGAAGTTGACGGCTGGGCAGGATGCCAGAGAGCTCAACCCGATTGTGCTCAACAATCGCATCTAGGCGGTAAATTGCCAGTTGGGGGTCAGCGGCAAAGGCATGGACAAGCTGGGTTTCCAGGACGCGTTGAGGATGGACAAACCAACGATGGATGCCCCAGGGAATGCCCACAAGGGCCAGACTGCCCAAACCCAGCGCCAGCCAGCGCCGACGCAGGCGAGACGAGCGGCGAACCGGATACACAGCGGCAGAACTCGTTCGGGTTGACACAAATTCAAACTCGCTCGCGAGCTCAGGGTTGACGGTCTGGAAGGTTGAGTAGGCAGCGGGCGACTCAAGGTTGACTGGGGGGTCTGGGTTTGCACTGTCATGTTCCCCATTGCTCACAGCAGTCTGCGTTGGTTTAGCAAAGGATGCGGCTGGGCTGATCGGTGGGAGCTCTGGCATTGCGTCTGGCCTCGAACCGATGGCGGCTGACAGCTTTGGCTTGTCAGGGGCGATCGCTACTGTAGCGGTGGATTCTCTAAGGGTTGATGTACTGTCTAATCCTGTTGTGTCTAATCCTGTCATCTCGAAGTCGGTACCGACGAATTCATCGACCGTCTTGGCAGGGGGCTCAGAGGACGATTCAAGCGGCTCAGACCGCTGAGATTTAGGCACGATAGATTCGGGGGCAATCGGCTCAGGTGTGCTGAGCTCCCGGTTGTCCGGCAATGGGTTCGCATCGGTTGTCGTCTGGCCTGCTGCAAGCGACAGTCCAGGTGTATTGTTTATGGATACAATATCGGCTGTCTCCTGCGTAGACGTTGCGAGTGCAACCTTGGCGGCCATTGCTTCGGCATCCGGCGAGGGTAGTATTATCGGGTCAGCTATCGTTGCTGCTGGGGTGGGGGAGGCGGCAGCACTCGATTGAGAGGGAACCCAGTTAGGAGTAGCAGATTTGGGGGTGGCAGACTGGGGAATGGCAGACTGGGGATGCGTGGGCTGCGTTTCCCAGAGCTCGGATGACGCTGGGGCAGCCGCAGTTGGCTGGCTTTGGGGTGAGAGGGTCGGGGTTGGCTCTACAGTGCTGCTGTCATTATTGTTGCTGACGTTCTGAAGATTGTCGGGTTGAAGACCTTCCGGCTGGCTCCCGTCGGTTTGAAGGCGTTCTGGTTGAACATTGGCCAAGAGCGTCTGGTGGTGGGCGGTTACCTGGCTGATTTGCTCAATTCGGGCGGCAAGGCGATCGAGCTGCGATCGCAGTCCCTGTTGCTGCGTTGAGAGGCGATCGAGATTCTGCGTCAGAGCCATCACTGGAGCAGTGCTAATGGGCTCTCCCCCCAATAGGGTAATGAGCTGTTGTAAAGCATTCAGAGTGGTCTCTCGTCGCCCTGTCGGGGCGAGAAGTTTGAGGAGGTCGGCAATACTCTGCTCAAAGGCAACAGCTTTGTCCGGGGTCAAAGCCATGGCTGCATCGGTTTCTATGTCGGCTGTTTCGTCGGCAATTTGGAGGGTGGAAGAGGGTTCAGGAACCCATTCTAGGTTCACCAGAGAAGGCGGTTGAGGGGGGACATCTTGGGGGTGGGGCGGAACATTTTGGGGTTGGGGAACCACCTCTGACTGGGACGTGGGCTGGGGAAACGGAACCAGATTGGATGGTGTGGGGACAGGTTCTTCTTCAGGTCGCGCAGCGTCATCGCTCTCCAGAAAAACCGAGAGTTGATCCAGCAGATTATCCATTTGCTCCTCGGCTCGATTGTAAGACTGGGCCGGAGAACCAGAAGATTGCACCATAAGTCAAATCCGATCAAAATGCTGCCTAAATCCCGTCTATCCCAAGAAGAAAGATAGTTAGGGCATCAAGTAGGGTGGGCCTTGCACACCCGCAGAGCGTTTGGGCTTCCTAGAATGTCCTAACCCACACTATCGCTGCTATATCCCGCTTTTGTCACACAGGATTTTTGAACGAATCCTCGTTGTTACAGCCAACGAGATAATGCGGGTTTGACCCCAATATGACAGAAGAGGAATATTTTGGAAACTGGAATAGAGAAGTATTGCCAACCCTCCCCTGTAAAATTTGGGGCAACCCCCGAGGGATTCCCCCTACTCTATCCTTAAAAATTACAGATTTAGAACTGGACTAGGACAAAGAGGGCGGCGCTGGCAGTGAATCTGCACCCGTTTCAGGCTCTGAATCCAGATAAGTATTACTGGGTTCCGGACTACGGGTTGCCGATGCTTTAGGCAATGCCGGGGTCATTTGGCCCCCCTTGAGCTTAAAAGCCAGTTCAATGAAAGACTCAGCGAGGTCTTCGTTGGTAATTTTCATCGCTGAAAGATTCGCCAACCGCTTTTCCAGCTCTTCAAACACTTCGTTGCGCAGAGCAAGGACATCTGCTTGCTGCTTACGATGGCTCGACATCAAATCATCTCGCACAGAGCTGACCTGCTTGTCCATGGCTTCATCCAAATTAGAGACATTGGTCGCCAAGCGTTTGGAGAGGCGATCGACCTGCTGACGCATCTCGGCCCGCTCCGTCTCGTTCGCCATTGTCGCAGACTTGATGTCTTCCCGGATCGCCTTCACCGCCGACTGAAACTCTCGCAAAATCTGCTTGATTTCTTCTGTTCGTTTGTCGAGTTCATCCTTAACGCCTTTGATATTGCTCGCAGACTCTTCACGCAGGCCCTTATAGGCGTTCTCTAAGTGGTTCAGCCGGGTGCTGTAGTCGTTGAGCTGAGGGCCGAACAGAATATCCCGGATGAGTTCGATGTTCTCAATCTTACGGGCAGAATCCAACTTGTCATTGCTCATGGCGGTAGCGGCTCACTCTCTCCTAAACTCCCTATTGTTGTACAAAGCCCGCGTGCATTTGTAAAGTCAAATGCTGACATTTCGCGTTTGACCTTTGCAGGCAGGATTGGAGGGGTCGGATCAGCGGCGATCGTAGCTTACAGATCCAGCGTCTCGCTGAGCGTGACATCCAGGTCTTCGTTGGGATCAACCGAGTAGAGATCGACTTTATTTTTGCCAAAAATCAAACCACCCAAAGCCCCGATCGCTCCGCCGGCTAACACCTCACCGATTGAGACAGAATTATCGCCCGTCAAGATGGAAATCACGGTGGCTGCCCCCGCACCGATCGCCGCCCCTTCTAAAATATCGCCGCCATCTGCGCCTTTGGTGACCGTTTCTGTGGTCGTGACCAGCTCAGAGTTGCCTTCGAGCAGCAAGCGATCTTCCCCAACCAAAATTTCTTCGCCAATGAAGCGCACCCCGCCTTCGTCCGCTTCACCCTCAATCACCTCTAGATAGCCGACAATTTCCGTCCCCTGAGCGAGCAAAATTCGACCGTCACCATCGCGCACATTGGCCGCCAAGACCAACGTCAGGGGCATGGGCTCTTCTTCTTTCGGTGCCAAGAGAATCTTTTCCGTCTCTTCATCAATCGCATCGGTCGGTAGGGTCGTACCCGCCGGAATGCTGCCGCGAGAAATGCGGGGCAGACGCTGGGCAGCGCTAGGGGATACCAGGAGCAGGGGCGCGAGGCCGGTCAAACCGAAGGCAAGGGAGAGGACGGTGGCAGTGGCGGACTGACGGACGTTCAACATGGTTTAGAGTAGTTGGGTTGAGAGGTGTGAAGTATCGGGAAATTGGGGCTGCTCAGACGCGGCGAGGCAAATCGATTACGCTGAATACAGTTCGCAGTTTACAGTCTCCCCAAACAATAAGTTTGACGCAAGCCCTGAACGCTGAGTTCCAGCCCCAGCGTTGATAGAACTTGAAGCCAATCCATTCGGTCATCCTAACGAGCGCTAGAACTGGCTTCTGGTGGGTCATGTCCACCCTACAGAACGGCTGTGCCCCGGAGCGGAACTTGCGAACTGCGAACTGCGAACCGATATTCAACGATGGCCAACCTCAAGCTCAACACCCGTCTGCTGCTCTCCCACCTCTTGGTGATGGTGGTGGGCTTGAGTACGTTTACGGTGATTGCCAAGTTTTCCTCGCCGCGCTTCTTTGTGTTGCGTCTAGAGCAATTGGAGCGACGGGGCATTGTCACGGTGCGATCGGCCCGAACCTATCTGATCGATGGCTTTGAGAGCGCCTGGAACACCAGTAGTTTTTGGTCGATCGTGATTGGGGCGAGTACGGCGGGTTGCCTGAGCTATTGGGTGGCACGGCATATTACCCAGCCCTTGCAGTCCATGGCGGGCATCACCCAAAAGTTGGCGGCAGGTCAGCTCACCGCCCGAATGCCCCAGAGCAATATTCCCGAGCTCAATGAGTTGGGCCAGAGTTTTAACCATATGGCCCAGAGCTTGGAGGGGGTTGAGCATCGTCGCCGAGAACTGATTAGTGACCTGACCCACGAACTGCGTACCCCCTTGACCGTGATGCGGGGCTATCTCGAAGAGCTGGCCGATGGGCGATTAATCCCGTCACCGGAGCTTTACGTCCGGCTGATTCGCGAGTCGAAGCGCTTGGAACGGTTGACGTCGGATTTACAAGAACTCTCGAAGGCTGAGGCGGGCCATCTGCCGCTGAATTTACAAGCCGTCGATCTCAAGCCCCTGCTGACGTCTTTGGTGGAGCGGTTCCGCGATCAGGTGGTGGAAGATAACCCGACGTTGGAGCTGGTTTGTCCTGCTGACTTGCCCGCCGTTTGGTGTGATCGCGATCGCACTGAGCAAGTTTTGGTCAATCTGTTGGGCAATGCCCTGAACTATACCGACCAGGGCAGCATTACGCTCAAGGCATGGCGCGGTCAGCAGGAGGTGTGGCTGGCGGTCAGCGACACCGGGGTGGGCATTGCCTCGGAGGACTTGCCCTATGTCTTTGAGCGCTTCTGGCGAGCCGATCGCTCTCGCTCCCGTCACTCCGGCGGCTCTGGCATCGGCCTCGCGATTAGTCGCCACCTCGTTGAGCGTCAAAATGGTCAAATCGAGGTCGAAAGTGTGCTCGATCAAGGCAGTACCTTTCGCGTTTGCCTACCCCTGGCCCAAACCAGCCCCCGAGACAGCCTACGGCGGCTGGGGCGGTCGATGAATGTGGGGAATGCGAGAGGTCAATCCTAAAAACCTGATAGATGAGCGCCCTAAGATAAATTTGTCTTTTTCAAGGCAGTTATTCTCCTGATCTCAGGCTTCAATGTTAGTCTAAACAACAGTGAGTTGTTTTGCTCTACTGCCCCCGTTCGTTAAAAGTTACACTCGCTTACGGTGATTGTTCTCACGCTTCTGCATCCCAGTCAATCGACGCCGGTACAAAGCTGGGTCTTCGATACAGACCCGGTGGTCCGTCTAGGACGAGGGAATCACAATGATGTGGTGCTCTACAGTGCGGTCGTCTCTCGCCGTCATGCAGAGCTGCGCCAGGACGGCGAGGACTGGCAGTTGGTCAACTTAGGGGCAAATGGAACCTATCTGGATGGCGAGTTGATTGAAAAAACGACGTTACTCCAGAATGGCATGATTATTCGTCTAGGGGAGTCGGGTCCAAAGATTCGGGTTCACTTGGGGGCGATCGATCCCAAAGCTTTGGGTAAGGTGGTCAAGCGACGGACCTTGTCCTCGCCCTCAGGGGAAGGCCAAAGCTCACGCAAGAGTCCCAAGATTCGTGATCCCAAGGGCGACAAATCGACCTTTTTAGAGTAGGACAGACTTGAGCAAAGGATCCCGCCTGGGGTCAAAGGAAACGGGAAAAGGGTCAAAGGTCATCAGGGTCAAGCGCAACGGGCAATGGGTAAGGGAAAACAAATCTTTATCACCCGGTCTACATCACCGCTGACGAATGACCGGATTGCCCAAAATCCCTGGAAACCTTCGCCTCTAACGGATGAACCAACCACGCCGCCACAACAAATCCTGATTTATAGTGAGCGCCAGGGACAAACGCAGCTCATTCGCTTCACAACCCTCACAGCAAAGTTGCCAGTAGAAGCGTTGCTGCGGGAGCAATTGCAACAGCGCGATCGCGGCTGGCGGTTGCTGCTCTTTTGGCTGATCATCTCGATCTGTGTGCTAGGCAGTTTCACGATTGGGGGGATTTGGTTGGCACAACGGATGCCTGAGCGCTCCTGCCAACAGGATCTGCCCATGCGCTCGGCCAGTGAATGGCTCTACTGTCAGGAGACCGCTGCCGCTGCTGGAGATGTGGCAGCAGGGTTTGCCATCTTGGCAGAAACCAGTCAATGGTCGCCCACGCATCCCCTATACCCTAAGCAGCAGGAGCGTTTGCAGGTTTGGTCTCAATGGGCCTTCGATCGCGCCAAAACGGCCCTCGACCAGGGCGATCTCAACCAAGCGCTGCTCACGGCTCGGCGTATTCCCCCCAACAGCCCCTTGGCTGATACCAGCCGCAATGCCATGGCCACTTGGCAGACGCAATGGCAACAAGCAGAGCAACTTGAAGCCGCGTTTGAGCAGGCGATCGCCGCCCAAGATTGGCAGAGCGCCCTCAATCTGACCTATAAAATTGCCCAGTCTCCCCTGGTCCATTGGCGTACCGAACGCACCGATGTGCTGTTGCAGCGTCTCCGCTACAGCCGAGCCCAATATCCCCAAATTTCCTCCCCTCCAGTCTTGCCAACCCCACCAGCCTCATCCCCCCAAGCTGTGCCAAGCCCCGTGCCATAATGGGCAACAGTAGAAGTAGACCCATGGCAAAAAAACGGCAAAAATCGTCTTCCGCCACTGCCTTGAGCCCCAAGGAACAGGCGCTGCTCAAGCGTCAGGCTAAGGAAGCCCAAAAAAAGCGCCTTAATGTTGCATCGGTTTGTATTGCTCTGGGTCTGGTTTTGGGTTTACCCCTCGTCGCGGTTGACCCCAAGCTTGGCTTGGCAATCGGGGCGGGGCTGCCGGTGATGTATTGGTCCTTTCAATATCCCCGCACGGCGTTGTGGATGTTTCTGGCCTATATGCCCTTTAGTGGCACAGTGCTTTACCAGATCGTAGGCGGCAATGCCATTTTTAACTTGGCCAAAGACGGCTTTTTTATTCCCGCTTTCATTGCTCTGTTCCTCGAATGCAGACGTCGTAAACAAAAACAACCCGTCTGGGTGAGTGACAAACTGGTCGTGACCCTGGGGCTTCTTGCCGTCTCGGCGGGCTTGACCTTGCTGGTGGTCAATGGCGCAATGCAGTTTGTGCTGCCCCTCTGTCAGAATCTGCCCAACGGCGGTCAGGGTATGATGTGCAAGGATGGAATTCCCTTAGCGCAAGGTGTTTTGGGCTTAAAAGTATTGCTGGGCTATGTCCCCTTAATTTTTTGTGGCTACCATTTTATTCGCAACCAGCGTCAACTCCTCTGGCTGGGACGCTTTCATCTGTTGCTGGCGATCGCCTGCTGTGGTCTGGGCATCTTGCAATATCTGATGTTAGAGCGCGGGAGCTGTATCGGCACCCAAAATGAGGTGGGAGATGCTCTTTTTAAAGCCAGCATTGAGGCCAAATGCTTAGTGGGAGGGGCGCTCGGCTATAGCCCGTCGCAAAACTTTATCCGCTTACCCGGAACGTTTGCCTCTCCCTGGCATTGGTCTTGGTTCCTGATTTCCAATAGCGCCATTACCTTTACCACAGCCTTTTGTGATACGGCGCTCTGGTGGCGCTTGGGGGGCTTAATGGGCATGGCAATGGTATTTGTTAATGCGGTGATCTCCGGTCAACGGATTGCCCTGGCGCTCGTGCCTGTGGTCACGGTTATTTTGCTGGTGTTGACCGGGCAACTCGGTAACCTCAAACGCTTTATTCCCATTGGTTTAGGGCTTTTGGTGTTGCTCGGTGGCGTCATGGCGACCAACCCAGAACTGGTGCAAGAACGGATTGACAGCTTTACCAGCCGGGTTGAAGCCTCGCCGCCCCAAGAATTCATCGTGACACAATTTAAATGGGCCATGAATGAGCAGCGGGGTTTTTTGGGACGCGGCTTGGGTAAAGCCACCAACTCCACTCGCATTTTTGGTCAGACGGCGCTGGTGGAGACCTTTCATCCCAAGCTTCTCTATGAGATGGGCTATCCGGGCATGATCGCCTTTGTTGCCTTCACGACCCATATTACCTGGGTGACGTTTTGGACGACGCGATCGCTTAAAACCGTCAGTATCCGCAATATTGGCGGCAGCCTCTGGGTATTTATTTTGATCATTAGTTTCTTTCCCTACTGGTATCCCCTCGATACCGACCCGGTGGCGGTTTATTATTGGCTCTTTGTGGGAGTGATTCTGAAAATGCCGGTGCTCGATCGCAACGAGCAAGCCAAACGCCAGGAGTTGTTGGCCCAGCAGGAGAGCGAACTACTGGATTCAGGGGGCAAAAAGCGGCGGGGCAAAAAACGGGTGCGACTCCGAGGCAAGCTAGCCTGAAGCCAGACTCAATTGCGAGCCCCATCGCTTTCGGGATACGGTAGGGGAACCCCCCTGTGGTTGCCCCAGACCCCGCCGGGGTAGGCACGGGGGCACTACCCCTACAGAATAAATGACGGGTTTCAAGCTGGACGAAACTTAAGCAAATGTCCAACGTTCTCCCAGCTCTCATCCCGTTGTCGGAGCTTCTTGCGAGTCTTTACGCGCCCCTCTTGGCCTATCCCCATGGCGACTGCGTAATACAGCAGCAACGCGCTCGAATTCTCCAGCAATTGGGCGTTTCCAGGCTTTACGTCACAGGTGCGAGTCGCTGGGGCGCAGTGCCGCTGCTAGGCATGGGTTATCGTGGCGTGATTCTCCTGGGACACCATCCTACCTTTGGCCCCGTCGCCCTTAAGCTCCGTCGTCTGGATGCACCGATCGCCACCTTGCAACGGGAAGCGCAACAGTTGCAGCAGGCCAACCGGATTGGCATTGGCCCCATCCTCCATGCGGCCCATGCCGAGGTCTTGATGTTGGGTTATTGTCCCGGTCAGACATTGGAGAATTGGCTGCAACTGCCTTTGGCCACAGCCACCGTCCGGGGGGTGCTGGCGCAACTCCTGACTCAGGCCTATCAACTCGATCGCCTGGGCTTAGACCATGGGGAGTTGGGCTGTCCAACGGCCCATGTATGGATTGGCACGGGGGCACCATTAGCACCATCCGAGATCCCAACCGTGACGCTGTTGGACTTTGGCAGTAGTAGCAGCCAGCGGCGTCCGGCAAATGTCACAAGCCTGGCGCAAGGGCTCTGGATTGGTACGCGTCTCGCGCCGCGCTTGGCCGAATGGCTACCGCCAACCGAGCGAGAGGGGTTGATTACAATGTTGCGGGACTATAAGCGATCGCCGGGAGCCGAGACGTTTGAGATGTTATTAACGGGTTTGGGTTTGGCCGCGATACCGTAGAGGAGCACGATACGATTCACTTGATAACGTGAGTTTCGGTTAAGCGAAGCTATCGTATTCCTCACAGCCTTGAAATCTCGATGTCAAACCCGGTTGTCAGGGGACCAGCCCCCCGACACCTCCCGCTGAGGGGGAGATTGCCCCCTCAGACTCCGGCAATATCGGAGCCAGTATTGTGGATTTTGCTGAGTTTCGACCGTCTTGCGCGATGTTTGCTTATCCAGAACTCAGATTTGATATTGTGTTGAATCAATTCTCTCAATCCCAACAAGCAATCGTCCTCATAACTGCGAACTACGAACTGAGCTAATGACCACTTTTCTAACCGTCACTGAAACGATTAAAACGATTGCCGATGCTGAAGCCCGGTTTGGTTTGCGGCAAAACCGCGATCGCGGCTTTTTCGCAGAATGGCAAGCGTCGTTGCCCCCGTTAACCCCGGAAGAGGAAGCGAATTGCGATCGCATTCGTGCGAGCTACCTACACAATAGTTTCAATGGTTCCCTCACGGAAGCGACGATTAATTTATTGCTGGTTTCACCCCTGGTTTATCTAGCAGGGTTTTGTGATCCGCCCTATACCGTGCAGGGGGAAAAGTCCGTCACGGTTGAGGTCACAGAGCGTGATGAAGTCTATCGGGGACGGATTGATTTTTTGATCTTGAAGCAGCGGTTTTGGTTGGCGATCGTGGAGTCGAAGCAAACTCAATTGTCGTTTTCCCTGGGGATTCCGCAGTTACTTACCTACATGATGGCGAACCCCTATCCGGAGCAATCCACCTATGGCTTGGTTACGAATGGCGATAGTTTTTTGTTTGTCAAGCTAGCGCAAGTTCCGACGCGAGACTATGCCTTCTCTAGCGATTTCTCGGTCTATGGGTTGCCGGAGAATGAACTCTATGCAGTATTACAGATTATGCGGGCGATTGACGGGCAGATTCGTTTGAATTGAGGTGATCTACTCAACTAGATCTAATTAACGTGAGTTCTGGATAAGCAGACATTACGAAAGACTTGGAAACTTAGCAGAACCAACAATACTGGCTCCGATATTGCAGGAATCTGAGGTGGCAATTTCCACCTCAGCGGGAGGTGTCGGGGGGCTGGTCCCCTGACAACCGGGTTTGACAACGAGATTTCAAGGCTTTGAGGAATGCGATCGCTTCGCTTAACCGAAACTCACGTTAATTATTACTCTAGATTAATCGTAGGGCTATTACTACCTATCCTACCAAGTATGTTGAGATAGAGAAAAAATTCACCTTGCTTATATTCGGCATTCATTTAGCCTTGACATAAAAGAACCAAAACCACTTCTTTGGACAACTTCTACTGAGTTGCCATTCTGATCCGTCACTCTCAAACCGCTAAATTTCAATTGCCAGCCACTAAAGGGGAGATGACCTTTAGGAGCCTTAGCTGGTGCATCCGTGGACATTACCAAATCATCAGTACTTGTTGCCCATCTATTCTGTTCTATACCACTGATTGTTGCATTCCTCCAACCCACCTTGTTTCCAAAATAAGTATAATCTTTGTTTATTTCACTACTTTCCCATATTTCCCTTTGTACACTATATCCGAATTGACCATTACTGTGAGTAATCCATAGATTATTAATGGCTGCAAGATCCTCACAATTAAGTTCAACTGGGTGAAAAGAGTTTGTTCTTTGATCCGCTTCTTCCCAATTTTTATTAATCAAAGAAGATTTCAGATCGCCGTAAAGATTACTCTTTGGGTTCGATGGATTCAGATTCACTTCACTTTTTGGTAATATTGGTTGTATCTTCGTAGCTGGACTTGAGCTAGGAACAGATGATTCAGGGAAAACAATTGGTGCATGTGAAGGTTTAACTTCATTCAGAGTAGATGGTTCAGGGGCAACAGTTTGTGTGTATGAAGGACTGACTTCATTCGGAGTAGAGGCTACATCTGAAGGCAAACCGACATAGAAGATAAATAATACTAGGACGAACGTGGCAAATGCGCCTGTTGATTTTATTTGTGTCTTGTTCAGAGGGATTTTGGCTTCCAATCCAAGAGTTCCCGAGAATAAATATCCTGAAATTCCAGCGAATATAGCAGCCAAGAATCTAACAATTGCGAGTGTTCCACTATCCATTGAACGTGGTTTAAGTACAAGGAAAACCAAAGTCATCAAAACAACAATAGCCAATGCAAGGGCAATTCCACGCTCGGCAGATGAGATACGTGGAGGATTTTCTTGTGTGGGAAATTGCTTGTTATTCATCTACTTAATTAGAAGTCTTACTTTAGTCTTCATAGGAGATTGCAAGGTAAAAAAAATCAGTAGTCTTAAGGACAAAAAATCAATTTATTGATATTTGCCTACCCTACTGCTATTGCCTAATCCTGCTCCTCTGTCGCTCCCGGCTCCAATGCCTCCGACGGCAAAATATCCTCAATACGAAAGTCCGGCGGCAGAATTTGAAATGAATTAAAAAACGATTCCGAGGTTTGGCTCACATCGATCGCCGGCGGCTGCAATACTCCCAGAATATAGAGCTTCTGCTCGACCAAATAAAAGCGGTAATTGATGAGCTGAGTTTCGTTGAAGAGGATAAACTTACGACCCGGATAGACACCCAAGGGATAAGAAGAATCATCGGTGATTGACCAACCCGTCTCCTCTACCATGCGATCGCGCAACGCCGTCAAACGCCGAGCGGGTTCCGGGGTAGACGTCGGATATTCACTATAGGCCACAATAAACTGGCTCTGGCCATAGTCCGCCAGCCAACCGACAAAATTCAAGCGCCCCTCAGGGGTCTCGATCGCCACCTCATCATAGGTCTGAGGCTGACTGGGCAGGGCGATCGCAAAATCTGCTCCGTCTGTCACCACCAGCCGATGCCAATCGGCTGCTAGCACTTCAGTCGTTGGCTCTGTCGCTGGCTCCGTCGATGACTCCGTCAGGTCAATCTCCGGGGGGGCATTCTCCAAGCGATCGATTTCTTGCTCAAGGATGTCTCGCCCCTGATCAAAAAAGTCATCATCATCCAGTTGGGCGATCGCCGGTAATCCAGTGGATGACAGAATCATCGCTGTCATTACCAAGCAGACTGCAAGGGACTGAGGGGCGAGCCTTGAGGGGCGATGGGGAACGAAACGCATAAAACTAAAAATTGGGAACGTTAAGCAGACGCCAACCGGGGTGCAGGAATACCCAGTTGCGCCAGATCAAGACCAGCGGCTACCTGGATCAGCACAGCCTTATTGTAGCGATCGTGCTCTCCCAAATACGGCAAGGTTCCCAGGATCGGTAGCTGGGTTAAGTTCCTCAACAAATCCACCGGAGCCCAGTTCGCTTGCTGTTCTGGCGTGAGGGGTTCGGGGCAGTTGAGCACCAACCCGCCCAGGGGAAGTTTGACCTGGCGGGCCAGCGCCACATTCGCCACGGCCTGGCCGATCGCCCCCAACCGAATGGGCACCACCAGCACCGCCCGCAACCGCCACATCGCCCCAAGGTCGGCCACTGTCAGCTCACGAGTGACGGGCGAGCCCAACCCACCAACACCCTCGACGATGACTTGTTTATGGGCGGCTTGTAACTGGGCATAGGCTTGCCAGACAACGGCTAAATTCACTGTGCGACCCTCTTGTTCAGCGGCTAAGGGGGGGGCGATCGGCGCTTGGAACTTCAGGGGCACAAGCGTCTCCGGCAGTTGGGCAAAATCAAAAAGTCGTTGATACAGTTCGCCATCCCCTTCCCCCGCTTGCATCAGCTTCATCACGCCCAAGGCCGCCGGGTCGAGGTGCTGCTGCCAATAGGCGATCAGGGCCGTGGTCAGGAGGGTCTTCCCGACTTCAGTATCGGTTCCAGTAATCAGCAGGGCAGTCATGGTTAAACTTGAAAGGGTTGTAAAAAAGTCCTAAAAAAATTGTGCAAGGTCTGTACCCTACACGATTTTGGCTGACAGTGGCTATTTGTAACAGTGAGAATGAGCGGTAGGGGCGCAACGCTTGCTACTGGTGTGAACTTAAAGCCCGAAACCTAAACAAAGAGCGCTGTTCAACTCCAACCGCCAGGAACTCATGAAGGTTGAGAAATTAATCCGGTAATTGCAAAATGCGCTAAACCCTTGGCAGGCGGGACGCCTGCGCTACGGGATTCCTGATTTATTTTCTAAACTCTCATTAACCCCAGGCGAGGTGGGCATCTCAGCGTTAAGTTCATGCCGATGAACGCTTGCGCCCCCGAAGTCTGTATGTATTACGGTGCTAGAACCATTCAAAACGGAGTTTGTCTTGAGCCGTAGCGGCGACCAGAGAACCCGGCAGATTGCATTCTGCATGCAGTGCATCATCCAAAATAACACCAGTGGTAAACCGGGCTTGGTGTAACTGTTCACAGGTTACAGTGGCTTGGGTGAAGTTTGCATTGCGGAGGTCGGCCTGTTCAAAGTTGACCCCTTCGAGATTGGTTTTACGGAAATTCGCATGGCGCAAATCCGCATTCCGGAAGGTTGCCCCATAAAAGGACCATCCCTCAAATTCTGCATACTTGAGATCCCCCCCCAGGTAAAAATCCAAGAGCCGTTCTGTGCAGTTTTGGCTTGGAATAACCCGTTGCGATGCGGCAGAATGACAAGTTGCCTCAATTTCTTGAATATCCGTCACCCCCGCTTCGTGCAGAAACATCGCCAGATGGGCTTTGCGCTGGGGATCTCCGCTGAGTTCCTTTAAGATCGGCTGTGTTTTTGTCCGAATCTGGTTGTATTTTTCATAGGGAGATGGTGCGAATGTCTCAGAACTCGCCAAGGTTTGATCAACCCAGTCAGTGTGGCTCTTGAGCATCTGGTGATGATTCCCATCCGCATTGTTCAACGCAGATTGCTGATTCATTGCTTTGACGCTGTAGAACAGGACAACGGGAATCAAAATTACGACCAGAACGGCTAAGAGCTGAATGCCGTTGAGACTGACAAAATCACTGTAGAGTTTGCCAATCGTGAGTTGGCTAAACCATTTAAACAAAAAAGATTTCGGCTTTGGGCTATTGACGACAACATTGAAGTTTGATTTCTCCTGTTCTTGATCGGGTTTATCCAGTTCTTGTACTGGCTCAGAATTTGTGACCACGACAGTGGCAATTTCACTAATGATGACTTCGTAACGAGGATAGTCTTGTCCCATGGTTTTGTAGTGATGAATACAATGTACGGGTTTGCCCTAGAACCAGTCAGGGTCGCAGAACATTACCTTGACAAAAATGCTGGGCTTCAGATTGGACGAGGTTGAGATGAACGCTGATGACTATTGGAGCGGTGATGCCACTGAATTGGGCATTGGCGTTGCCATCGTTGTTGCTGGATTGGGCATTGGCGACTGGATCGTTAGTGTGTCTTGCTGGGCTTCTGGGTGAGTGGCAAGTATCAAGTCTGGCCGTGTATCTGTGGAACGAGATCGATCAAGAACGTCTTGTACTGTCTCTCGAAAGGCTTGACAATCACCACTTGAAAAGGCAATGAGGGCCAGAGCGACTTGTGAAATATCACTTCCTGCCTTGAGTAAACTTTTAAAAGAGAATGAGGCGAGTTCGTTAAATAAATCCCGCATAGAAATACTGATTGTTTGGTCAACATACGTGACGCAAGTATTGATGACTTCCATTCCCGACTCTAACGATTGTTGGTTTTGTGTCAGTATTGCCACTGTTTCAGATAACTGCTTGTTTTGATTCTCTAGTTCTTGATTTTCTTGCGTTAGCAAAATGACTTGATCGGTAAGCTTTCGGGTCTCATTGACTAAATTCAGGCGACTTGTGTTGAGCCAGTAGCAAATAATGCTAGCGGAAACGGTAGTCGCGAGCCCTGTCATGGCAAATGCCCAAGGAACCCATGGTTTGGAGAGCAGCTTTTTCATGATCATCCAGAAAGTAGATAATGATGGTTTAGAACTTATGAACTGTACGCGACAAGGCTAATCTACTTAACCTGTGGGGTGATCGACCTCAAATTATGCGATCGCTTCCCAGTACCCAATAAAATTGGGCAGTAAAACGATGTTGAACTGAGTTATTCTCTCAACACAAAAAATAGATCAAAGACATTTGTCGCGGTCATCAGACAATCTTTACCCTTGGGTTCATTATGCACTGATTGAGATTGTGCGTCTAGCACTTAACTGGACTCTCACACTTGAGTGAAGGGCATTTTTATGCAACGGACGATCGCCCTCTTTCTACACAATTGGTCAAGGCGATTAGGTGCTATTTTTTGAATGGAGAGGGATGGCGCTCATTTAGATCTCTGATGAACAAATTGTATAAGCAGGGCTTGAAACGCTCCCCGACCGGTCTGTATTTCTGGGCGCACAAAAAAAACTCCCCCTTGTGATGAGCAAGAAAGAGTTGAGGAGCTAGGAAAAACTGGGAATTAATCTGTAGGGCGTTTCATTAGTTAACCACAGAAGCCTAATGGGACAAGGGAGGTCGCACGCCCGACCCCAACAACAGCAAAAGGGGCTGTAAGCCAGTCATTGTCAGAGCTTGAAATCTAGATAATGATAGCCCCTAGTGAACCCGTAAACGATCGCCACAATCCCCCATGGTTTTAAGCGTCGTTGCACAGTTCGCGGAAAACTGGAGCGACGTCTTGACCGCTTGCTGATTCCGTTCTAGGGTATCGACCTTCTGGTTGAGTTGACTAATACGCAGCTCTAGCGCAGTTTTGTGGGCGGTTAGATCGGTTTGTGCTTGGGTGAGGTTGTAATGGGCAATGCCTAGGCCCACTGTGGTGATGAGGCTGGTCGTGGTAAAAATCCAAGGCAGCCAAGCATTAAGGGTTGATCGAGACATGGCAATAGTGACAAGAGTGGATGCAGATGATGAGGCAAAGGTGACGGGCCGCAATTATTTGACGTATGGCGTGGCACGACTCAAGTTATGCAACGTTTGTTATGGCGAGTCACACATCCATTGTTGATCTGATTTCGGAAAGCGGGGTCTGCAACCGGAACATTCTCACAGTTGAGTGAGACGGTCTTGAATGGTGGGGCGCTCGCCCGGTCTCCCCAACCGTTGTGCTGAACGGGCGAACGATTGAGCCTGAAACGGTTGCCAACGTTAACGCATCCCAAAATCGTTCGTCTTTGGGCCAGAGCACCGCACAATTGTGCGGCCCCTTCCTTCGTCCGGGTATTTCTGCCCCAGCATGTCCAGAACCGGGGGTCAGAGCGATATCCTAAAGGGGTGTTTAGCTGGATTTCAGATCGACCGGATTGCGATGCATCAAGAACCCCTGCCCAGCGTTTCTGCTCGCCAATTGGCTGCGCTCCTGGCCGCTCCACCCGAGGCGCTACAACTGATTGATGTGCGCGAACCAGAAGAGGTGGCGATCGCTGCCCTGCCCAACTTCACGGTGCTGCCCTTGAGCCAGTCCGCCCAATGGTCCGCAGAAATCCACCAACGACTGAACCCCACTGCCCCGACCTACGTCCTCTGTCACCATGGGGTGCGATCGGCGCAAATGTGTCACTGGCTACGCAGCCAAGGCTTTGAGAATGTTACAAACATCAGCGGTGGCATTGATGCCTATGCCACCGAAGTGGACACAACGATTCCTCGCTATTAGGAGCGCTCGTCCGTTCGAGGTCAAACCACCTTATAACTGGCTGACAGACTCTAGATCAACAGGATGCCTAGCCCAGCAAAGCAACGTTAAAAATCCTTTTTGATAAAAATCCTTTTTCTCGGGTAAACAACCATGACCCAGTCCGCTCATCGCTTGAATGATCGTCAACAACAGGTTCTCTGGGCCACGATTCAACATTACGTTGCTACCGCTGAGCCGGTGGGCTCTAAAACGCTGGCCCAGGAATATGACCTCCAGGTTAGCTCGGCGACGATCCGTAATGCGATGGGACGACTGGAGAAAGCAGGCCTGCTTTACCAACCCCACACCTCCGCTGGGCGCGTGCCTTCGGACTCCGGCTATCGTGTCTATGTCGATAATCTAATCACCCCCGAAGCAGAAGTGGGTCAACAGGCGATCCATTGCTATACCCAAGAGCTGGATTGGGGCAGTTCTCAACTGGAGCATCTGCTGCAACAGGCCACCCAGATTCTGGCGACCCTGAGCGGCTATATTGCCCTGGTGACGCTGCCCCAGAATCTCAATCAGGTGATTCGGCATTTGCACCTGGCAGCGGTGGGGCGATCGCAGATGATGCTAATTTTGGTCACTGATGCCTTCCAAGCCCAGTCGATTCGCTTGGATTTACCCGATTTACAGCTAGCCGCCGTCGAGCTAGAGGACGAGTTACAACTGCTCTCCAATTTTTTGGACTACAAGCTCCGCGATCAATCTCTGGCCATGCTTAAGACCTTGGATTGGCATGAGCTGGATCAGGAATTTCAACGCTATGCCAGCCTAGTCAACACGATTTTGGCGGAAATTTGGCAATGTTGCCAACCCCAGAGTGTCAGTCCGATCTTAATTCAAGGCTTTGCTGAAGCCCTACGCCAGCCCGAGTTTTCCGCTATTGGACAAGTGCAAACCCTCTTGCAACTCCTGGAAAAAGAGCAGGCGACCCTCTTTCCGTTGTTGTTCGATCGCACGGATGCGAGCCAGGCGCTGCCTCGGGTGATGGTTCGCATTGGTGCGGAAAACCCGATTGAACCTCTAACCAGTTGTGCCTTAGTGGCCGCGACTTACAACCAGGGGTCAATGCCAGTGGGCAGTGTGGGTCTGCTAGGGCCGACCCGGATGCTCTATGAAAATGCGATCGCGATTGTTGAGGCTACGGCCGACTATCTCTCGACGGCCTTGAGCGAGCAGGTGATGGCAGGGCAGTAACCCTTTCGTTGTTTCAGGGATGACGTATGAAATACGTACAATAGTACTGAATTAGTTGATTAGGACAATTTAAATCAACACCACCATGATTGCTAAGCCCCAATACCTCACCCCCACAGACTATCTTGAACTCGAAGCGGAGAGTTCGGTCAAGCATGAATATATCAACGGTCGGGTTTTTGCGATGGCCGGCTCGACAGATACTCATAATGTCATCGGTCTAAATCTGGTATTTGCCATTCGCAACCACCTGCGTGGCACGAGCTACCAAACCTATTTCACTGATATCAAAGCTCGCCTAGAAGAGCGCAATCGCTACTACTATCCCGATTTACTCATTACCTGCAATCCCCGTGATCAGGAAACCTCCACCTATAAACGCTTTCCCAAGCTGATTGTAGAAGTGCTCTCCGACTCGGCCGAAACCTTCGATCGCGGCGATAAATTTCTGGATTATCAAACCCTGCCCAGCCTTGAAGAATATGTCTTGGTGAACACCAAAAAACAGCGGGTTGAAACCTTCCAGCGCACGGAAAGCGGGCTGTGGCTGTTGCAGAGTTATGTGCCACCTGAGCCGGTTGAATTGCAGAGTTTGGATTTACAGGTGGCGTTTAGCGAACTCTATGCGGATGTAGTGCTTGAAGAGATTGCAGGTGGAGAGGTTGTGCTGGGGATGGAAGACGTTTAAGGGGTAAATTTAGTGATTTTTACTTCACTAGAAGTATAAGTAGCAATATATTGACCATCAGGACTCCAGCTAGCACCATAGTAAAAAGACGCTTGATGATTGATTTGCTGTACTTCTTCACCAGTAGCAATCTTAATAACCCGTATGGTTCCTTCTAGACTTCCTGTCAAGACATATTGGCTGTCAGAACGCCAGGTGATTGGAAACATTTCATTGTCGTGGGGAGTATCAAGAATCTTTAGACCCGTAGCGACTTCAAATACTTGTCTTGTCTGTTTATCACTTGCCGTTGTGATGTACTGATTATTAGGACTCCAAGCTGCTCTAGTCCAACGGTGGGGTATATTTGCAACGACACGCCCATCTTCTGGATCTATGATACTAGCTAAACCGTCCCGCATTTCTGATAGGATATATTGACCATCAGGACTCCATTCTAACCATCCAGATACATTACTTTGAATGTGAGTGATTTTTTCTAAATCTGGTATTGTAATGAGTTGGATATCTTGGTTTCTATCGGATATGGCAAGGACTAACCGATTAGGATGCCATGCTATTCCTGAAAAAGAGCTTTCATTAACCACAAGTAATATCTGAGTTGCGCTGCCAACTTCAATAACGCTTGCCGTTCTGTCACGACTACTTGTAGCTAGGTATTGACTATCAGGACTCCATTCCATCCATAAACTCCCCTGTCGATGTTCAACCTTGGCTACCTCTACTGAGGCATGAATGTCAAATACTCGAACAACACTATTACGGCTCTCTTCTTGTATTGCGAAAACAGCAAGATATTGTCCATTCGGACTCCACAGCAATTTATTGATAAATTCACTATCAGAAGATGTATTAAAAATCTGCTTTCCAGTGGACATTTCATGAATCTCAACGGTGCCATAACCAGATGTAGCGAAATACTTTGCATCAGGACTCCATTCACCAAGATCAATTTCGAATGGATGAGTAAATCGCATCACTTCTTGTCCAGACTCTGCCTCAAAGATAACAGTGAGCTGATCAGTATTCGCTACAGCTAGGTATTGACTATTAGGGCTCCATTGTGCAACATATAAGGCTCCATCTGATTGAATATTTAATCGTTCCACATTGAGAGAAGATTTGACTTTAACAAGATTCGTCAATCTATCGGAGAAAATAGCTTCTGCTGCAAGACTTGAGAGTAAGGCATCGTTTAGAGGGATTTCATGACTCGTGAACTTTGGTACTGGAGAACTGGCTGTGTTTTTATTACTTCTTAACACAGCCAGTTCTCCAGTACCAAAGTTCACGAGTCATGAAATCCCTCTAAACGATGCCTTACTCTCAAGTCTTGCAGCAGAAGCTATTTTCTCCGATAGATTGACGA
>JBCDEB010000070.1:0-34558 GCA_039180005.1 Cyanobacteria bacterium P01_G01_bin.54
GAATTACTTTGAAAATAGACAATGTTAATACTCTTGCACCAAGTAAATGAAGCTAGCGAGATCCCCCCGGCTACGCCGACCCCCTTGGTAAGGGGGTTTTCATCGTTGGGGGTGATAACCCGTCATGACTCGTTGGTATAACTTGAGTTTTGGTTAAGCCAAGTGCACAAAAACTTATAAAACTCAATGAAATCAACAATACTGGCTCCGATATTGCCGGAGTCTGAGGGGGCAATCTCCCCCTCAGCGGGAGGTGTCGGGGGGCGGGTCCCCTGACAACCGGGTTTGAAAATGAGATTTCAGTGTTTTGAGGAATGCGATCGCCTCGCTGATCCATCACGTAATTAACCCGTTATGCTCAATACAGCGTAAATTAAGTTCTAAGACATCTCCGGCTATGCTTATCTGCTCGTAACCGTCCCAGGCGTTTAACGAGTTTTGGTCGTTTCAGCGATTTGATGGTCAAATCGTGAGTTATCCGATGGTTGAAACCCTATTGATTTCGTTGAGACGCTAACCGTTTTCAACTCCCAGAGACGGTTACTATCTGCTCTAGGTAAGTCGTGCCACAAGCGAATGTAGTGAAACTTTATTTCCAGAGTACTCAATCTGAAGCAGGCAATGACCACAAAAATTCCAGGGGCTGCCGCATATTCTCAGCAAAACCCAGGATGCCGCGATCGCGATACTCATAGAGCAATGCGCCCTGGGCATCAAAGACAAACGTTGCGCCCCGCTGGGTGAGGTAAGCCGGGTCGGGAACATAGATTGACCAATGGCTCAGCACCTCCGTCATGTTGCGCAGGCGCAATGTTGCCAGCTCAAAAGGGCGCTGAAACCCGGTTCCGCCCGCCACGTTAAAAACCGACCCTTGCAAGGGGGGGAGCAGTCCGGCTTTGACCGTCTCATCTGCACCAATTAGCTGGGGAGCCTGCTTGTCGCCCCAATAGCCCCGCAAGACCTCTTTGAGCGTGCCCGGGCTGCCGATGCCGGCACACATCAACATCAAGTTCAGCCAAGCGGTTGCAGCGTTACCGAGCCCTGGAATACGAACGTGCAGGCCGCCATATAACTCAAGCTCGCGGTGGAGTTGGGCCGTCGGGTCAACCCAGAGCTGCTCGGGTGCAAACCCAGTGTAGTCACAAAACTGCTGACCGGCGGCGCGATCGCCGATCCCCACCATGCGCACCTCAATCGGGTGCGATCGCAGCCTCGCTGCTTCCCGTTGTATCCAGCCTGCATATTCCAAACTGTCAAAGTCACCCAACTGGGGGGCGACAATCACCATGAGCTGGGTCGCGGCACGATTGCCTGATCCATCATCGGACACAACGGTGGTTCGTTGACCATCACTCACCCGTTGACAGGGCGATTGAGACAAGACCTGGTAAGGATTCATGGGCAAATGCGATAGTGATTCGAGGCAATTCTAGCCCTTGGCCGGATGGGAGCACAGGATAAGCCCGAGATTTTATGCCCCAAGGCGTATTCGAGTCTGGGTTCCGCTAAAATAACCCTACAAATCCATTGCGCTTACGTTTGAGATTACTACCCATGAATCGCTCTCCCTTGACTCCCGTCTTAGCTGTGGTTTGGCTCTCGCTGTTGGCGGGCTGTCAGTTCATCAACTCCATTAACCCCTTTGCTCCTGAAGAAGACTTTTCCCTGCCACCTGTTACCAGCGCCCCAGCCGATCCTAACGCCGCTCCGGCAGACCCCAACGCCGCTCCCGCTGCCCCAGCCGATCCTAACGCCGCTCCAGCCGACCCTAACGCGGCTCCCGCTGCCCCGGCCGCGGCTCCCGCTGCCGCCCCGAATGTCCCCCCATCCCAAACGCCCTTCCGGGATGCGGTTAACAAAGCCATGAGCACGGCTGAAGCGGTGCAAACCGCCCAGAGCACTGCGGAATGGCAAGCGGTAGTGACGGGTTGGCAAGAGGCGATCGCCTTAATGCAGCAAGTCCCCGAAGGTGACCCCAACCGTGCGGTTGCCCAAGAGAAGGTCTCGGAATATACGGGCTACCTAGAATATGCCCAGACGAATGCCGGCCAATAGGGAGTGAGTTGGCGAAGCCGCCAATCTGAAGCAGAACGCGGGTTGGGTCATCTCGGTTGGGACTGTTCCCGAAGCAATGGTTGAGCGATCGTGGGGTTCTAGCACTGTTTGCCACAGAGACATCCATCAGGACTGCAATCCACTATGACATTGACCCTGCGCTCTGCTTCTCTTCACAAGAAAATTCTGCTATAGTCAGTAACTGTGTGATTTTCACGCTACACTAGAGAACAAGCAACGCGGGATAGAGCAGTCTGGTAGCTCGTCGGGCTCATAACCCGAAGGTCGGTGGTTCAAATCCGCCTCCCGCCACCAAATTAATCTAAAGCCGAACCTCATTTTGAAGTTCGGTTTTTTTGCTATTCTGGCCGTTATCCAAGCTGACGCCATTGAAGCTGTCGCTGCCCTGCAGCAGTATGCTGGAGCTGAAGGCGGTGGTAAGTGGGGGGCAGGTAGGGCAATCGCTCTGGCCATTCGATCGCCGTAATCCCTGGAGGGAACTCCTCACCCTCCCAATAGAGTTCAGGGTAGAGTCCCGCCGCACCTTGGGCATCGAGGCGGTAGAGATCAAAGTGGTACAAGGGCAGACGACCACCGTGATATTCATTGATCAGGGTGAAGGTGGGACTGACAATCACCTCCTCAATGCCCAGTCCCACGCCCAATCCCTGAATCAGGGTGGTTTTGCCTGCGCCTAGGTCGCCAAAAAGCAAGAGAACCGTTGGGGTCGTCAATGATGCCCCCAACGTCTGCCCCCAAGCTAAGGTGGCAGCGGTATCTGGCAAGAGAATCTCTTCAACGGTCATGGGGACTTAGAGATGAACAATCATCTCCTCATCTTGGAGGGTTTTAAAATTGCGAGTCTTGCCGTACCAGCGCAACAGCACACGGGCCAACCGTTGGTGATCATGACGCACATAGCCCGTTTCGGGGTTTTCGTCGAGGATATGGGCTGAGATGATCCGGCGACCGAGGCGAAGGGTATCGCCGCGATCGACAAAGACCGGATGGGAATTTTCTTGGGCGTAACGGATAAGCGATTGGGCCGAGGGAGACCGTCGATTCACGACCACGGCGTCAAAGATCCGTTGGCCGCAGGCGCGATCGATCGCTTGAATATGATCGCTAAGGGTATGGCCATCGGTTTCGCCCGGTTGGGTCATAATATTGCAGACATAGAGGCGAGGCACTTTACGGGCGGCGATCGCCTGGCGAATCTCGGGAACCAGTAAATTGGGAATCACACTGGTGTATAAGCTACCAGGACCCATAACAATTAAATCGGCTTCCTCGATCGCTTTGACCACAGCGGGTAAGGCGGGCGGGTTCGCTGGCGTACAGCCCACATCAATAATCTTGCCCTGGGCCGCCGGAATTTGGGACTCCCCCTCGACCCGACGCCCATCCGCCATTTCGGCCCACAGCCGCACATCACTCAGCGTTGCAGGCAGTACCCGACCCCGGACAGCGAGGACTTTCGAGCTCGCAGCCACGGCCTGTTCTAAATCCCCCGTAATTTCAGTCATCGCCGTGAGGAACAGGTTGCCAAAGCTATGGCCCGAAAGCCCATCCCCGGCGTTGAAGCGATATTGAAATAGCTCGGTAAGAAGTTTTTCTTCCGCCGCAAGAGCCGCTACACAGTTGCGTAAATCCCCCGGTGGCAGGATGCCCATCTCGCGGCGTAGTCGCCCGGAAGAGCCGCCATCATCGGCCACGGTGACGATCGCCGTAATATTAGAGCTATAGTCCTTTAAGCCCCGCAGCAGGGTCGAGAGTCCAGTGCCGCCGCCGATCGCCACAATCTTGGGACCACGGTTCAACCGCCGCCGAGCCAATAACACATCCACCAATTCTTCATCGCTCTCGGGCTGGAGCACATCGGTAATCGAGTCAAAGCTGCGCGACTGGCCCCAAAAGACCAGCACCAGACCCATGATCAGCGCCAGCGGCCCAGAAATGGAATTGGGCAGAATCTGGGTCACCAAGCCCAAGAAATTAGAGATCAAATCCATCAGGCGATAGATTGGCGTCAAGCCCACCCAAGTGCCAGCCCCCAAGATCATCAGCCCAAACCCCGCAATGCTCAAGAAGAGCCAGCGCTTGATCAGCAGTCCGGGGGCCAACCATTTAAACCAATGGTTGACCTGCTTGGGGGTATGACGGCTAACCGCAGCAAGGTGGTGTTTCTCGACCTTGATCGTGCGCAGCGCTTGTTGAAATAAACTAATGGACATTGACGTTAAACGTTAAACAGTGGTTACTGAACGGCCGGCCAGCGTCTCGATATTGCCAGCGATGCGGATGGCATACGCCAGGCCATGGCTTCACCCCAGCCTAACCCTGAGCCCGAAAAACGGAGGGTCAGGAGGAACGACTCGATCAGCGGTTTTCCGCTTTAGCATTGAGTTATTGGATCTTGAGATCTCTGCTTCTCGATGGCGATGAACAAATCATTAAACAGCACCCAATGTTGTGTTAAACGGCGTTTAATCGGCCCGGCTAGGGGGTTGTCCCCAGCTTAAGCGATGGGTCGCCTTGACCCGGAATTTCTTTCGCTACACCTTATCGCATCTTCCCCAACGCGCCAACGGTCATGGTTGATTCTTCTTTGCAAGCCGCTGCAACTCAGTTCCGGATCTTAGGCATTGATCCGGGGCTGGCTCGGGTGGGCTTTGGCACGATTGCCATGGATCAGAACCAGACACCGAGCACGATCGACTTTGGCATCATTGAAACCCAGCCTAAAGTGCCCATCGGCGATCGCCTCCAGACCATTTATGAAGATTTGCATACATTGATTGCCGAAACCCGCCCCCAACTCATCTCCTTGGAGCAACTCTTTTTCTACCGCATGGGCAACACGATCCCGGTGGCCCAGGCGCGGGGGGTGATCCTGCTCGTCATTGCCCAAGCTCAGATCCCCTATGTGGAATTTACCCCCGCTCAGGTCAAGCAGTTTCTCACTGGCTACGGTAATGCCCAGAAAATCGAGGTGCAAGAGGCGGTGGCGCGGGAGTTGAAGCTGGAGACGATTCCTCGACCGGATGATGCAGCAGATGCCTTGGCCCTGGCGCTGACGGCGCAGTTTAGTCGGTAGGGAATGGGGATCAAGCATCGGTGTGAACTTAAGCACAAAACCTATGTCCTGAGGGCGATTGAGGCAGGCTCTCTAAACCGCAGACAAAGAGGATTAACAACCCTGGCGGGCATCTTGCCCGCCAGGGTCTGAATTCCACACAGGGTAAGCTTTTCAGCCTTAAGTTCACACGGATTGGGATCAAGACACGCTGGCGTGAACTTAACGCTACACTCAGCTCCTGGTGGGAATTTGAGTAGGCCGACCCACTTCCCTCTCCGGGGATGCCTCCCGGTCGGAGATTAAAAAATTCCCTCTCGGGAGGGGCGGTCGCACGTAGTGCAGACCGGGGTGGGTCGGGTGGGGCGACACACACCCGACCCTTTGGCGGGTTGAACAATTCGACGAGTTCTTCGTTGAATTACATTAGACCAGGAGAGGCAAACTTGAGGTGCTACAGGCGATGCGGCGACAGTGGTGGTGGTGGTTGATGGGGGCGATCGCCCTTTTAGCGACAGTCTTAACAACCCCCAGCCGGAGCGACATTCCCTGGCAGACGCCGCCCCCACCCATTGACCAACTCATTGATGCGCCCCTGTCCCCGGCAGTCCGCATCTCGCCCCAGCAACAATGGCTCCTGGAACTAGAAAGACCCGCCCTACGATCGCTCGCTGAGCTCGCCGAGCCGACCCTGGGTTTAGCCGGTCGCGAAATCAATCCCCGTACCCATGCCCCCGCCAATCTCAACCCTTACCGAGGGCTGCGGGTCCGTCGAATCCCCGACGGCCCTTGGCAATCTATCCAAGGGCTACCCGCCCAGCCCCGCATCAGCTATACGCGATGGTCGCCGGATGGCCAGGCGATCGCCTTTACCCTGGTTCGCGAGACCGGCTTAGAACTCTGGGTTGCACCGCTCGGGACAGCCCAAGCCCGCCGCCTTACCGAACCGGTGCTTAATGCCAGCGACGGCAACCCTTGCATCTGGCAGCCGGACAGTCAGGGCTTGGTGTGCAAAATCGTGCCCGCCACCCACCGCCAACCCCCCCCCGCGCCCGAGATTCCCGACGGCCCCAGGGTGGAGGAAAACCTCGGTCGCACCGCTCCGGCACGCACCTATACTAATCTGCTCAAAAACCAGCAGGATGGGGTGCGGTTCGAGCATTATTTCACCACGGCGCTGGTGGAGATTGATTTACAGGGTGATTTGCAAGGCGATCGCCGCCAGATCGTTGCGCCCCAGTTGATCGATCGCTTCAGCTTCTCGCCCGACGGCCGCTACCTCCTGCTCGATACGTTGCATCGCCCCTTTTCCTACCAAGTTCCCGCTTGGCGTTTCCCGAAGCGCTCAGTGGTTCTCGACAGTGACACGGGTGAGGTGGTTTACGCGGTTGCGGACTTGCCCCTGGCGGACAATATCCCGATCGCGATGGGGTCGACGCGACCGGGACGGCGGCAAATCACGTGGCGCAGCGACCAACCCGCAACGCTCTGGTGGGTGGAAGCGTTGGACGGGGGCGATGCCGGGCAACCGGCGGACGATCGGGATGCCCTCTGGCAGTTGCCTGCGCCGTTTACCGATCCGCCCCGGCAGCTCTGGCGATCGCAATATCGCTTTAGCCAAGTGCATTGGGGTCGGGACGACGCGGCCCTGGTGCGGGAGCGCTGGTTTAATAACCGCCAAGAGCGCCTTTGGCGACTGAACCCGGCGGAGCCAGCCGTTGCCCCAACATTGTTGCTTGAGCGCAACTATCAGGACGCCTACAACGATCCTGGCGAGCCGCTGACGCAACCGAATCGCTACGGTCGCTCGGTGCTGCACTTCACACCGGATGGAGACGCGGTCTACTTCGCGGGGCGGGGTGCTTCGCCGGAGGGGGTGTATCCGTTTCTGGAGCGGCGATCGCTGACGACCGGCCAAACCGAACGCCTCTGGCAGGCCCGCGATCCCTATTTCGAGCGAGTGGTTGACTTTGGGGGCACGGCGAAGCCAACTTTGCTCACCCGCCGCCAGTCAAACCAGCAGCCGCCGAACTATTTCTATTACGACGCGTTAACCGACACCACCCCCCAAGCCTTGACCGACTATGGCGATCGCGCCCCCCAGTTTGCCGAGGTTAAGAAGCAAATCATCACCTATGAACGGGCCGATGGCGTGCCGCTCTCGGCAACCCTCTATCTGCCGCCCGGCTATGAGGCGACGCGCGATGGCCCGCTACCGACCCTGTTCTGGGTCTATCCGCGAGAATTCAAGGATACCGAGACGGCGGGGCAGGTGAGGGCGGCGGCAAATACGTTTGTCCGCCCTTATCGCGCCTCGGTGCTCTATCTGCTGCTGCGTGGCTACGCGGTGGTGGCGAATCCGTCGCTGCCGATCGTGGGTGCGGGCGATCGAGAACCTAACGACACCTACATTGAACAGCTCGTGGCGGGCGCAACGGCGGCGGTGGATACCGTTGTCGAGCGCGGCATTGCCGATCCCGCACGTCTGATGGTCGGCGGGCATTCCTATGGCGCGTTTACGACCGCGAATCTGCTGGCCCACACGAATCTCTTCAGCGCGGGCATCGCCATGAGCGGGGCCTATAATCGCACCCTGACACCGTTCGGGTTTCAGGGGGAGCAGCGTAATTTTTGGCAGGCCCGAGAGACTTACATGGGGATGTCGCCGTTCACCTATGCCGACCGGATCAATGAGCCGCTGCTGCTGATCCATGGCAGTGAGGACGAGAATTCGGGAACGTACCCGGTGCAGAGCGAGCGACTCTATGAAGCCCTGCGAGGACTCGACGGTACGGTGCGCTGGGTGGAGTTGCCGTTTGAAGGGCATGGCTACCGGGCACGGGAGACGGTTGCCCATGTGCTGTGGGAGGTGATGCAATGGAGCGATCGCCACACCCAGCCTGACTCATCCCAATAGGTAACGTGAGTTTCGGTTAAACGAAGCAGTCGCCTTCCTCAAAGCGCTGAAACCTCAATGTCAAACCCGGTTGTCAGGGGACCCGCCCCCCGACACCTCCCGCTGAGGGGGAGATTGCCCCCTCAGACTCCGGCAATACCGGAGCCCGTATTGTTGATTCTGCTGAGTTCCGAGCGTTTTGCGCAACGCCTGCTTATCCAGAACTCACGTTAGGCGTAATGCGAGGGAAGGTGACTCCATCATCGGCTGCGTGCGCCGGTGATGGGCTCAACCGTCTCGAACGCCGCCGCACAATCGTCGGTGTTGCGAAAGCCGCTTTCGATCTGACAACTGCCCACCACGAGGACATAGCTTTCGATGGCCGCACAGGGCTCGTTGGGGGCATCCATGGTCATCTGCACAGATTCACCCGGCGCGATCGGGCCGGCAAGTACGCCCCGTGAGGTGGTGATGAGCCCATCGGCACCCATCAAGTCCATAAAGGTGTTGATGCCCAGAAGCGGCGCGTCTGAGAGGTTTTCGATCTCGATGGTGGTGGTGCAGTAATAATCACGAATGCCTGCTTCAGCGAGGCTGACGCGATAGTCTGCGGCGATCGCCAGCGTGCAGGGGAGGGTTGCCCAGCCGAAGCCCAAGCCGATGACTTTTAGGTACCTTGCTAAACCCATTGATGACCCTTTCTAAAACTACGTTGAATAATAATATAATGCAACCTGAGAGGCTCTGCCTCTCGTCCTTCAGATGCTTACAAGCGATAGAGCGCCTAAACCTAAAAACAGACTGTACGATAGACATAACAATGGTTTGAAATCCAAATAATGACAGCCCCTAGGGATAGCATTGGTGGAAAAAAAATTGACACAGTTGTTTCGTTAAAGACAAAGCCATGAGTACCCAAGAGTTTTATGTGGTCATTGAACGAGATGAGGATGGTTTGTATATCGGCGAAGTCCCTCAGCTTAAAGCCTGCTATAGCCAGGGTGAAACGATCGATGAATTGATGATCAATATTCGTGAAGTTGTGGAGATGTGTCTGGCAGAACAAGAACAAGACGCCGCAGAAACAACAATCAAATTTGTCGGTGTTCAAAAACTGGTCGTCTAATGCCAAAACTTCCTAGCGTTACTGCCCAAAAACTCATCGCCACGCTCGAAAAAATAGGTTTTGTGATGGTTCGTTAGAGAGGAATTTATGTGCGGATGAGACGTGGAGATGGTCGAGTTATGATCATTCCCGTCCACTCAGGTAAAGTCATTGGCAAAGGTTTATTACTGAAAATTTTGCGAGATGCTGACCTAACTAAAGAAGCGTTGATTGAACTTCTAGAATAACCATCGATGCGAACTTTTTTGATCACGGCTATGGCGGTATTTTTGGCTCTCACTGCGGCCTGTTCATCCGATACGTTCAGACCGCTGACGAATCCCAAAGACTGGGGGAGTGATCTATTCGGTCTGAACACTGAGATTGAAGGGCTTTTGTCTGAAGGAGAGCATAGCTTTCATGTAGAAGGCAGAACCATGAGCATTGCGCTAATGAATACGCCAAGTAATGAGGCATCAGCAGAGGAAAGGGAAGCGTTTGCAAATGAGGTTGCAGACACCATACGAACTTATTTGGAGGAGGAGCAGCTTTTTCCGAATTTGAAAACTCTCAGGATTTCTTTTCATCGCGTTGAACAGAAATCGTTTTATTTTACTGACGAGGTGGTGGGAGATGTCTATAAGTTTTCTCTTTAGGGTGGGCTTAATTTGGTATACTGGGAAGATCTTGAAGTAGAGTTAAAGTATCCCCTCTTAAAGAGTCTAGTGACCTCTAAGTTTCCTGTAGTAATGGAGAGAGGAAATTATCTGTTATGTCATCCCAAGTTTTATTCTGAACCTCTACAGCAGAGATGAGACCAAGAATTATCAATTCATGTATATAAAAATATTTTTGAATCATTTCTATTGTGTGTTCTTCATTCTCATCAAATGCATTTAAAAGAGAATCTGGAACATTAAGTGTCTTTAGCCATAATTCGTTGATCTCCTTTTTTCTGATGTATCCATATAATAAATTCGGATCCATGGATTCTTCTAATGCTAAATCTTCTAGCTTTTTCTTTAGGTCATTCAAGTCTTCCTCTCTATTTATTATTTTTAAATCGATAAGCTTATTGCATATAGTCAAGGATCTTTTAGCAGGGACACCAATGCTGTGAGCATATGTAAATGCGTTAGATCCTGAAAGATCATCATCACTTGTATGAGTTAGGGCAGCTAGTTCAATAAAAAAGTCTTTCTCATCTATATCTTCTCCAGAAGCTATCAAATCTTCTATTACCGAGCCCAAAAAAATACTTGTTGCGCTTTCATCTTCTTCAAAAGAAATAGCTTCTTTTACCTCTTCTTCAGAGCACATCAACTTCAAAAGAGATATATTCCGTATTAAAGAAAAATCGCTTTTTCTGGCTCGATCCAAAGCCTTTACTAGTCGCTTGTTGCGTGCCCCCAATATTGGAGCGGCAGCAGCATATTCTTGAAGCACATGAATCTTGTTTAGGTTTAGAAATGATATTAATAATATGGTTAAAATTAAGCGCTTTAAGTGGTCAGGAGCCTGCGATTTGGTATTTTTTGTTATCTGATTTGACCATTTAAATAAATCAAGAGCTTTTGATTCACCCATTATAAAAGTTTGTGCTTTTTCTTTGAGTATTCCAAGCAATGTGTCGGCACCATTCTTTAATCCAGTAAACAGTAGCAATATCTCTCTCCATTTATCGTCAAAGACATGATTATCTATAACCTTATTAAGGAAATTAAGGTTCCTACCAGATTGTTGTAAATGAATATAAGAAGCTGCCAAGTATTCTCGCAATATTTGATGAGAAAAAGAGTATTCATGACGGATTCCCATACGGTGCTCTTCAACAAGAATGCCTTGATGCGTGCATATTGCTTCAAATATAAGAGAGCTGTCTGCATTCTGTTTTATCTTTCTGTTTCGCTCAATGAAGTTGTCGATTATTAGGATGATTTCTTTATTCTTAAGAGTTTTCCTTTTACCAAGAGACATTTCATAAGCAATTTCCGAGAGCAATATTTCTTCCTGACCAGAATTTATACCAGGAATAGCTTTGTCTGGGTTTCTTTCGGCAGACCACTCTCTCAGGATAATATTCAATGCGTCTTCACATAAAAGAGTTCGATTAGAGGCGAATTTCTTATAACGTCCATAAACAATGCAAAGAAAAGTTAATAGTAATGGCGTAGAAGATAGCTGTCTCGCAATGGTATTGTCAGATCTATTAAGAAGATTACAGCACTTTTGTCCTGTTTGCTCTTGGTCTGAATCAGGAAACCATTTCTTGATGAATTCTTCGACTTGATCATTTTTGAATCCATCAATAAAAATATCTTTGAATTTGCGGAGAGGATTCTTATATGCTGCCGTTCTACACGATATAACAAAATTATTATTTCTATATTTATCTGCAAAGTCTTGTATTTTAGGAAGTGCCATCTTGAGATCGCCAGAAGCAATTTCATCCAAGCCATCTATTAGTATTACAAGCCTACCTTTTTCGAGAATGGCTCTTACGAAATTAGATGAGTTTGGAAAACCGCAGATATCCAGTTCATCTATAATGCATTTCTCTATATCATATATTTTTGAGCTTAATCTTGATGAGTTGATAAAAACAGGGATTTTTCGCCCTTTGAAACCTCCATGAATTCCTTTAAGACATTCTAGTCCAATCATCTTAAGGAGTGTTGTTTTTCCATAACCTGGTTCGGCAATTATACTCAGGAATTGATTGTTGTTCACTAATTCAACCCATTCATCCAAGTGAGTCTCTCTATCGGCATCATCATTATCAGCTTTGTTATCCCAATCTACAAAAAACTGTTCTCTAATTGAGCTTGTCTTATCTTCGAGTCTCCCAGAAGAATAGAGCTTAAGTAACTCAACTTCTTCCTTTCGTTTTGCGTATTCTTGAAACCTGCTCAAAAGATTACGACTTTCAACAAATCTTGTTTTCGTGAATACAGCTTCAACTTCTCTGCATTCACTCATATCCAATATCTTGAAAATTCCGTGGCGCTCTCTATATTTTGTACAGTAAGCCTTTGAGCAATTAATCATTGCTGCTCTTCTTTTGACAAAAATGCCCTTAGCTATTCTCGCAGCTTGACTAAGAGGGGATCGATCTACAAAAATCTCTTGCAGAATTAGATAGAAAATATTAGCATCCATGAGTTCTAAGTCAAGGTAGACGATTAGTTCAATACAGAACGAAAGTTCTACTGGGATTTTAGAGTAGAAATCCTTGTGTCTCTAACATCAACAATCCTGACATAATGCTTTCTCATGGATACGTAACTTCTAGTACAACTACTTAATTCTTAAAAATTGTAAGGTGGGCAAAATTAGCGGTCTCAAAATCACGCATCGGTTTATCAATATTTGCCCACCCTACGCAGAAAGTGGTACGAATCCCAATAATGGGGTAGTCCGTTGTCGATCGCCCCTTACGAATTCCCCACCAACCGCTCCTGGGTCTGGGGATCAAAGAAATGGATCTGCGCTGGATCAAACCCCAACCATAGCTCATCGCCTAATTGCACCCGTTCCTCCGGCGGCACCCTCACCCCCAAAGACACCTCCGGAAACTCCCGTGGCTGCACCCGCAAAAACGTCTCATGACCCAACGCCTCCACCACCGTCACCTTAACGGCTAGATTCTTGGTCGCAGGGGGGCTCAGATGTAAATGCTCCGGACGAATCCCCACCAGAATCTCGCCATAGGGCGCGAGCAACTTTTCCCAATCGGGGGGCAGGGTGTAGCGAAACTCCCCAGCAACCAGCGTGCTAGAGGAATGCACGCCAAAGGTGAGGAAATTCATCGGCGGCGAGCCAATAAACTCCGCCACAAAGCGATTGGCCGGCGCGTTGTAGAGCTCCAGCGGTGCGGCAATTTGTTGGATCTCACCCTGGTTCATTACGGCAATACGATCGCCCATCGTCATTGCTTCTGTTTGGTCATGAGTAACATAGATCGTCGTGATGCCCAGCATGCGTTGCAGCGCCACGATCTGGGTGCGGGTCTCCGTGCGCAGCTTGGCATCCAGGTTTGAGAGGGGCTCATCCATCAGAAAGGCTTGGGGGTTGCGGGCGATCGCCCGCCCTAAAGCCACCCGCTGCTTTTGCCCCCCCGAGAGCTGGCGGGGCAGGCGATCGAGCAGCTCAGCAATTTGTAGCCGCTCGGCCACGGTCTCAATCTGCTTTTGAATCTGGCGATCGCGGTCGGTTTGATACTGCAATGCTTTGGGCAGCGGGCGGCTCAGGGCACTCACGGCCGTCTGCCAGGGTGCAGGTTGCGCCTGGTTTTCGGGGGGACGGCTCCGGCGCAAACCAAAGGCCAAATTGTCAAAAACGCTCAGATGCGGGTACAGTGCATAGCTCTGAAAAACCATGGCAATATCCCGGTCTTTGGGGGGCAGAGTGTTGACGCGGCGATCGCCCACCAAAATAGTCCCCGCCGTCACCGTCTCTAAACCCGCGATCAACCGTAGTAGCGTACTCTTGCCACAACCCGACGGGCCCACCAGCACCATAAACTCGCCATCTGCGACCGCCAAGTCAATGCTGCGCAACACCGCCACACCCTGCGATCGCTTGCCCCGACCCGTGGCGCTGGGAAACCGCTTATAAACCTTCTCCAGAATGACCGCCGCCACAATTTGCCCCCCTGCTAAAGCCGCTCCTAATTTTAGTGCAAGACGGGATGGGGGTAGAATTCGGAATTTTGAATGCGGAATTCGGAATGGGGGTAGAATTCGGAATTTCGAATGCGGAATTCGGAAAGGGGGTAGAATTCGGAATTTTGAATGCGGAATTCGGAAAGGGGGTAGAATTCGGAATTTTGAATGCGGAATTCGGAAGGGGGGTAGAATTCGGAATTTCGAATGCGGAATTCGGAAAGGGGGTAGAATTCCGCATTCCGAACTCCTAATTCCGAATTCTCTCAGACGGGGCAACCCATCCCATCGCCACAAATCCCCAATACGCTAAAATCGGACGGCGAATGGTCTGGGATCATGCCAGACTGCTTGCCATCTCCTTTCCTCACATCCGAAATTTCCCATCATGCAATTGCGTTGGTTTGCCCTGACGGTCTTGGGCCTGCTGCTCTGGGCAACGCCTGCCCAGGCCGGTCGATTTTTACAATGGCGGTTTAGCGAGCGGGACAATCGTCTCACCTTCTCGACCGACACGGGGGTGCAGCCGCGGGCTCAGCTCCTGAGCAACCCCGCTCGTCTCGTCATTGACCTGCCCGGTACACAACTGGGACGTGCCTCGATTGACGAGCGGGTGGGCGGCCTGGTGCGGCGGGTGCGCATTGGTCAGTTTAGCGGCTCGACCACGCGGGTGGTGGTGGAGATGGCTCCTGGCTATACCATTGACCCGAATGCAGTGGAGTTCAAGAGTGCGGCGGGGCGACGCTGGACGGTTATTTTGCCTGAACCCCAACGGATCGGTGCTCAAGCGGGTGGGGTCTCTGTGCCGAACTTTCGTATCACCCGCAATGGCTTCTATATCCGCACCAATGCTGAGGGCCTGGAGGATGTGGAGATTGACCGTAGCCGCGATCGCCGCACCATCGAAATTGAGTTTGAAGGCGTTGATCTGCCCGCCAACTTGCTGCGGCAGCGCACCCTAGAGGTCGATCGCTACGGCGTTAGTGAGATCGAATTCCGTGATGAAGAAATCACCCTGACGGTTGAGCCCGATAGTCCAGGGTGGGAACTCTCGGGGGGCAGTTTGGGGCTGGCGATCGTGCCCCGCTCCGGTCGAGTCCTTAACGATCGCCCTAGCAACACTGACCCCATCGTCATTGCCGTTCCCCGCCCTGACCCCAGGAATGCCCCGGAGCCGGTGCCCCTTGACTTTGAGGTTCCCGATGCCCGCATCTTGACGATGATTGACCCTGGTCATGGTGGCCGTGACCCCGGTGCGATTGGTATTGGTGGTCTGCGCGAAAAAGATGTGGTACTGCCCATTTCCTTAGAGGTGGCGCGAATCCTCTCGGAGCAGGGGGTGAGCGTGATGATGACCCGCTCCGACGATCGTTTTATTTCGCTTCAGGGTCGGGCAGTGATGTCGAATCGGGCCCGAGCCGATCTGTTTGTCAGCATCCATGCCAATGCCATTAGCCTCAGTCGTCCGGATGTCAATGGGGTGGAAACCTACTACTACACCAGTGGGCGACGCTTGGCGGAGACGGTTCAGCGCCAGATTCTTAACGAAATTAGTATCGGCAGCCGGGGCGTCAAGCGCGCTCGGTTCTATGTGCTGCGGCATACCTCCGCCCCCTCGATTTTGGTCGAGGTCGGTTTTGTCACCGGCGCTCAAGATGCCCCGCGTCTGGCGGATCCAGTCTTTCGCGATCAAATGGCGCGGGCGATCGCCCATGGCATTTTGATCTATATTTCTGAAAATTACTAACTTACGTGAGTTCTGGATAAGCAGACATCGCGCAAAACTCTGAAACTCAGCAGAATCAGCAATACGGGCTCCGGTATTGCCGGAGTCTGAGGGGGCAATCTCCCCCTCAGCGGGAGGTGTCGGGGGGTTGGCCCCCTGACAACCGGGTTTGAAATCGAGATGCTAAGGTCTTGAGGAATGCGATCGCTTCGCTTATCCAGAACTCAGGTTGGGTTAGGCAATCCTGTAGGGGCAATCCCCCCGTGGTTGCCCTGGTGTGTTGCGTGACAGAGCAATGCTATAAATGCTCAGCTAAAAAGGCGATCGTCTTCTCCCAAGCATCCATCGCCGCCGCTGCCACATAGCGAGTTCCCGAGGGGTTGGCAAAGGCATGGCCCGCTCCCTCGTAGAGATGCACTTCCACGGACTTGTCTAGCTCTTGGAGCACCCGCTCAAATTCCGCCACCGTTGCCGGGTCAGGGTTACTATCTTCCTCGCCAAAGAAGCCAATAATCGGCATCTCTAGGGTTTTAAGTTGCTCCGGGTCGGTGGTAATGCCGCCGCCGTAATAGATCACAGCTGCGTCCAGTTCTGTGGGGAAGAGCAGCGCTGTATTCAGGGACCAGGTGCCGCCAAAACACCAGCCTAAACTGGCGATCGCCGGAGCATTCTGAGTCGTCTCCAAATACGCGTAGGCTTGACGTAAATTCTCCTGAGCCCGTTCGGACCCGCCCTGATCATTGCGCACCGTGCCCACCAGTTCCAGCGCTTGCTCCCGGGTCTCGGCCACCTGACCGCCGTACATATCCACCGCCAGCGCCGTATATCCTTCACCCGCCAGACGACGGGTCATGGTGGCCACGTTGTCATTGAGCCCCCACCATTCATGGATCACAATAATCGCCGGGTGGGGTTCAAAGTCCTCGGCGGGACGGGCAAGATAGCCTTGCATCGGTTCGCCTGCGGCCGTCGTGCCGTAGGTTACCGTGCCCGCTAACACGGGCTGACTCGGGGCAAACGCCGTTATTTCAGTGGCGACGGGGCGATCGCCCTCATGGGCGGCAAACAGCTTCTCCCCTTGGGAAGCGGTATTGGGTGTCTGGCTACAGGCCCAAAAGACCAAGCCCAGACAAGCGGCGATCGCCAGCGTGAGCAGTTTACGCATGGGTCAGAAGGATGGAGTTAACAACACCCTTGACTATAGCGAAGTGCTTGGGGAGACAACAAAGTTGAAGCGGGAGCATCCCACTTTGGCACATCCAGACTGCATCGCCCTCATCCCCCAGCCCCTTCTCCCAAAAAGGGAGAAGGGGAGCCGGATTCAAAGTCCCTCTCCCAGCTTGGGAGAGGGATTTAGGGTGAGGGGCTTGCGTAACTGGGATGCACCCGTTGAAGCTTCTAAGAAACCATCTTGGATTAGTTTATAAAACCCCGAACCCACCCCGGTCGTCGCTACGCGAGACCGCCCCTCCCGAGAGGGGATGTTCTGCTAAAAATCTCCTCTTGGGAGGAGTACCCCGGAGGGGGGAGGTGGGTCGGCCCACTTCGCTTCTTGAAGAAAGTTTCTGCTGCTTTTGGGTCCGCCCTTGGCGGACTCAGAAGCTCTAAACCGTTGTCAATTATTCCAAGGCTTTTTGGGCGGTTTTGGCGATTTCCGCAGCGGCTTTGGCTTTGCGTTCACTGTGGCGATCGGTCAGCGCCTCGACTTTATCGCGCAGCAGCAGAGTAAAGCGGTAGAGCTCTTCCATCACATCCACGACGCGATCGCGGTAGGCGGAGTCTTTCATCGTGCCGTCTTCATTGAATTCCTGATAGGCTTTGGCCACCGAAGACTGATTGGGAATCGTAAACATCCGCATCCAGCGCCCCATCAGACGCATGGTGTTTACGGCATTAAACGACTGCGAGCCACCAGAGACTTGCATCACCGCTAAGGTTCGTCCTTGGGTGGGACGAATCGCCCCCAGGCTCAGGGGAATCCAGTCAATTTGTGTCTTCATCAATCCGGAAAGATTGCCATGCATCTCCGGGCTCGACCAAACCTGACCCTCTGACCAAAGCGATAGCTCACGCAGCTCTTGCACTTTAGGGTGGGTATCAGGTTCCGCGCCATGGAGGGGGAGCCCACGGGGGTTAAAGAATTTCACCTCTGCGCCAAAGTCAGTCATAATGCGGGCCGCTTCTTCGGCGAGCAGGCGGCTGTAGGCGCGATCGCGCAGGGAACCATAGAGGAAGAGAATGCGGGGGGGATGGTCAAAGCTCATAGGGTGTAGGAGAGTGTCTACGACTCATCCAAAAGAATGGATGCCAGCTTGTCAAGGGGGACTCTCTGGTAAAACTGGGCTGTGGGCAATGCTCACGCAATGGGTGCATCCCAGTTTGGTAGCCCTCACCCTAAATCCCTCTCCCAAGCTTGGGAGAGGGACTTTGAATCTGGCTCCCCTTCTCCCTTTTTGGGAGAAGGGGCTGGGGGATGAGGGCAATATTGGCAAAAGTGGGATGCTCCCCACGCAATTGCGTTCGACCCCATGGGAAATTCCCTCGCTCAAACCCGCTCAAGCGATCGATGGGGCTCGGGGGGTAGCTTAATTACGGCTAACGGCAATCACAACACCATTCATCTCTAAATCTCCCACTGGCGCTGAATCAACCCCATTCTAAACCTGCCGTCTCGCCCCTTGCCGATGATGCGACAATGGATGGCAATTCTGGGCAAGACGCTGCATCCAGCCCGCCCAGCCGCGACCCCTTACTGAATCTTCCATGTCTTCAACCCTTGCTTTTCTTGGCCTCGGCGTTATGGGCGGGCCCATGAGCGCCAACCTCGCCCGCGCAGGTTACACCGTCAATGGCTGGAACCGCACTTCCGATCGCCCCGGTAGTCAAGGGGCGGCTACAGCCGGGGTGGCGATCGCCCCCACCCTCCCTGCCGCCGTTGCCACTGCCGAGGTAATCTTCACCTGCCTTGGTGATGTGCCCGATGTAGAAGCCGTGCTACTTGGTTCTGGCGGCGTTGCCGAATTTGCGCCTGCCAATGCCCTGATCGTCGATACCAGTACGATCGGCTCCACCGCCGCCCAAACCATTGCTACAGCCTTAGCCGAGAAGGGGCTGCGGTTTCTCGATGCCCCCGTCTCTGGTGGCGATGTGGGGGCACAAAACGGCACCTTGACCTTTATGGTCGGCGGCAGCGCCGAGGACTTTGCCGCCTGTCAACCTTACTTTGCAGCAATGGGTAAAAACATTACCCATTGCGGCCCCGCAGGTAGCGGTCAAGCGGTGAAAATGTGCAATCAAATCCTCTGTGCCATGAATCTGGTCGGCATTTGCGAAGCGATGCTGCTGGCCGAAGCTCAGGGCATTGATCCCCAACTGATTGTCGATGTCTGCGGTACGGGTGCGGCGGGCTCCTGGGCCCTGAGCAATCTGGGCATGAAAGCGGCCCAAGACGGCTTCGATCCCGGTTTTATGGTTAAGCATATTCTCAAGGATCTTCGCCTGGTCAAAGAAATTGCCCAGGCCCATGCCCAAGATCTGCCCGGAACCCAGTTTGCCGATCGCCTTTTCCAATGGGTCGCTGAGCATGAGGGGGCTGAACAGGGAACCCAGGCAATGATGCGGGTCTATCGTGCCGGAGAAGCCACCACCTGAAGGGTGTTCTGCTCACCCAGACCCGTGATTCGACCACCGAGACGCTGAATCTGTTCCAGATAAGCGATCGCCTCGGCTGTAATCACCTCCCCTGGCAGCAAAATGGGAATTCCGGGTGGGTAGGGACAGATGATGTCGGCGCAGACTTCACCGACCGATCGAGAGAGCGATCGCGTCTCGGTGGGGGCGAAGCAGGCTTGGCGGGGAGAGAGGGCAAAGGGAGATAAGGGTAAAGGGGGCAGGGGGAAAGGGATTTTCGCCAATGAGGTTGGAGTATTCTGGATCAGAGCCTGAAAAGCTTGGACGAGCTGGGTAATATCGTCTGCGGTGTTGCCGAGACTGATGATCAAGGTAAGGTGGCGCTCTAGGGGAAGTTCGACGGTGACGCCGAGCTGTTCGTGGAGCTGTTCATCGAGGGTGAAGCCGTCTTGACCCAGGCGATCGATCCGTACAGTCAGACGGGTGCGATCGAGATGGGCAAAGCCGGGTTGGGGCGATGGGGGTGGGGAGAGGAGCGTAAGGGGGGGGTCTAAATCCCCCCTGCCCCCCTTGGTAAGGGGGGTGAGCTGGCTGAGTTGTTCTCGGGCTTGCTGGGCCAAGGCGAGCGTTTGAGCCATCAAGGCTTCGCCTTGCTCCGCCATCTGCGCGGTTGCGGCATCTAGAGAAGCGAGAAGCAGGTAATTCGGGCTGGTGCTCTGAACCAGTTGTAGGGCTCGACCGATCCGTTGGGGATCAACACGATCACCCTGGCGGTGGAGCATAGCGGCTTGGGTTAGCGCCCCAAGGGTCTTGTGGGTGGACTGCACCACCAGATCTGCGCCACAACTCAGGGCACTGGGGGGCAGCTCGGGATGGAAGGCAAAATGAGCCCCGTGGGCGGCATCGACGATCAGGGGCAGGTTGTGGGCATGGACTAAGGTGGCGATCGCCGCCAAATCCGTGCAAACGCCGTGGTAGGTCGGATAGAGCACCAGCACCGCTCGGGCATCAGGATGGGACTGAAGGGCAAGGGCGATCGCTTCATTGCTCAATCCGTAGGCCATATCCATCGCGGCATCGTAGGGTGGCTGGACAAAGGCAGGCTCTGCACCGGAAAGAATTAACCCCGAAATCACTGACTGATGCAGGTTGCGGGGCACAATGATTTTGTCTCCTGGCCCACAGGTGGCCAGAATCGCCGCGATTACCCCACAGGTGGAACCATTGACCAAGAACCAGGTTTGCGCCGCACCAAAGGTTTGGGCAGCAACCGCTTGGGCGGCGGCGATCGCCCCCTCCGGTGCGAAGAGATTATCGAGCTCTGGCAACTCTGGCAGGTCCGCTTGTAAGGCGGTTGCCCCGAGTAACTCCCGCAGGGCAACGGATGCACCAACGCCGCGCTTATGACCGGGAGTATAGAAGGGCGCATGGGGACGCTGGGCTGCGGCTTGGATTGTGCGCAGGAGGGTCAATGTCAGCTTCACAGCGTCTGAGCTTGCTAAGGGTGTAGGGAAAGGAGAAATAAATTTGTGCCAAAAAGCATTATCGGTTGAATCGACCTGCTCTTCAAAAGATGCCTCTCGGTCAAAGACTGCCGGTCAAATATCCCCTCTTGGGAGGGGTGGTCAAGCGTAGCGACGACCGGGGCGGGTTGGGTGCTGGCCGCCAATGCAATACTCATCTCTTAGCAGCAGACCTCTAGATCGGCAACTTTTGAATATCTTTATTGGAGCCTAGCACCACCATTGCCTCTTCATCCTTCAGCAGCCGATTGGGCAAGGGGTTAATGTCGAAGTTTTTCTCGTCTTCGCCCACAGCCAGGAGGGTTAAACCATAGCGACTGCGGAGTTGAATTTCGGCGATTGTCTTACCGTGGAAGTCCTTGGGAACCAGCACTTCAACAATGCTGTGGTTGGGGTCAAGATCAAAGCGATCGAGGATGGCTGGCTTGGTTAGGGTATAGGCCAACGCCGCGCCCGCTTCGTATTCCGGAAACACCACTTGGTCAGCCCCAACCCGCTGGAGTAGTTTGCCATGGATCTCTGAAGAGGCCTTGGCAACAACATGAGCGACACCCCCCTCTTTGATGTTGAGCGTGGTGATAATGCTCTCTTGCACATAGTTGCCGATCGCCACAACAACCGTATCAAACTCTAAAATCCCGGCTTCTTTGAGGGCATTGGGATCGGTCGAGTCAAGCTGGATAGTATGGTTGGCGACCTTTTCAGTCAGCGCCGAGCAGACCAGCTTTTCGTTGACATCTGCGCCCAAAACCTCATAGCCCATGTTGCGGAGGTTGGAGGCCACGGCTCGCCCAAAGCGCCCCAGGCCAATCACCGCAAACTGGCGACTATCTCGCTGGAGACTGGACAAAAATTTTAGAGAGCCCAGATTCATCATTTTCTTACTGTAAGCGATTCTGGGGCTCACGTGCGTCCCTATCCTCAAACAGCAAACCCTGCTCCCCACAGACCAGGCGGGGAACAGGGCTCACTTTAAGCACAAGTTTGAAACGAGAACGGGATGAGGCTAGCTTAGAGCTGCACCACTACGATTGTAGCCGTGACGGGCAGCAGCGCTCAGCAATTTGAAACGGGAGAGATTTGCCAAAGAACGTGGACTAGCTCAGCGCTGCACCACTGCGATCGTAGCCGCGACGAGCCGCAGAGCTGGGCTTGCCTTGCACGGAGTTGCGATACTCAGCGGGGTTAATATCAAGACCCATTTCAGCGGCAGCACGGCTGAGCAGAGACTCCTGACGATTGCGCACCGCTTTGGTGTGGTTCATCATCATCGCGCGAGCTTGGTTTTGGGTATTCATAGGTAAAGTAGCCTCCGATTTTGCGCCCTAGCAGGGCGTTGCTTGTTGCTTACTTTTACACAATAACATGATTTCTGTAGCGATTTATACAAAATTAGAGATATCCTTCTGGATATCTTGTGAATATTGCAACAAGAGCGATCGTGAACTGCATAGTCCTGCTCAGGCTGCGGCGAAATGATGTGCGCTAACGATTGACCCAACCGTTTACATTTCCACTTCAATCCAGTAGGATGATAAGTCGCGCTTAACGCTCGGATCAGGTTCAACTGCTGGTCAGTTCATGCTAAATCCCCCAACAGGTCACTCAAGTGGGATGAGGAGAAACGCTCCATCAGCGGCCTGTACGGCGATCGATTGAGAGGAATAAATTAAATGACCTATGCCATTGTTGAGACGGGGGGCAAACAACTGCGCGTTGAACCCGGTCGTTTTTATGATGTTGAGCTGCTCCATGAAGAGGAAGGTGCAGGCTACAGCATTGATAAGGTTTTACTGGTGAGTGGTGAGTCTGACGTCCGTGTGGGTCAGCCCTATGTGGAAGGTGCAACGGTTGAGGGCTTCATCCTGAGCCACTTCCGGGGCAAGAAGGTGATTGTCTACAAGATGCAACCCAAAAAGAAAACCCGTAAGAAGCGGGGGCATCGTCAGGAGCAGACACGTCTGCTCATTAGTGCCATTCGTTTGAATGGGGAAGCGATCGCCGCCGCTGATGTTAGTGAATACCTCACCCAGAGTCGTGATGGAGAAGACCCCGAACTCGATGCTTCGATGGCGGCAGCGGACGCATCATCCGACACGGCTGTAGCAGAGCAAGAATAGTTATCAACGCATTTATGCCGTATTTATGGGCTTTGCCCCTGATGACTTAACTTGTTTTCTAACCTATCCATTTATTGTCCAATTACCCCCAACGATCATGGCTCATAAGAAAGGAACCGGCAGTACCCGTAACGGTCGCGACTCCAACTCTAAGCGCTTAGGCGTCAAGCGCTACGGTGGTCAAACTGTTACGGCAGGCAGCATTCTCGTCCGTCAACGCGGCACAAAAATCCACCCCGGCAACAATGTCGGCCTCGGCAAGGATGATACCCTCTTTGCCCTGGTGGATGGTGTGGTGAAATTTGAGCGCAAAGGCAAGTCCCGTAAGAAGGTCAGTGTTTATCCGGCGACTTAACTTGGCGGCTCATAGACTCAGTTACAGTTTCATCCCCAAGCATCTTCAGATTTGCAACAGGTCATTGATTAAATGACCTGCCCAAGTGGCAATTGCAACTGCGCGGGTACAGTCGCTGAACGGATCATCTGCAAGGTAATAATCGGTGCGGGGAGGGGATTGCCATCGAAGCGATGGTGCTCGATCGCCACCGGATAGGCCGGAAAACTGGCCCCACTCAAGCTCAGCCGCAAGTGATGTCCCGCCGGGAGCACCATACAGGTCGCTTGCAGGTGTAGGTCTAGAGAGTTGTCCGTTGCTGTGTACCGTCCATAACCCTGGCTAAAGTTGTAGACCTGGCCCTCGGGGGTGACGTGGGAGAGCGTGGCAGCCAGGTCAAACTCGGGGTGCGAGCTGAGGCAGGTTAGGGTCAACCGGGGTACACCTGCAATCTGCAAGGGGGCTTCTAGGGGCGCGGTGGTATAGGTGAGCACATCGGTGCGGCTATCGAGGTGCGATCGTTCAAACACCCCCGCAGGCAAGGCCCCATGACCGCCCAAAGAAGGCACGGGTCGCCAGGGATCATGTACCAGCACATCTGGAATCGGGCTATCCGGCAGCGAGCGCTCCGTGTCCGACGACTCAACCCGCAATTGCCCCGCATCTTCACGCGTACTGGCCAAGCCGTTGCTGTATAGCTGGTAGCTGTGGTGGGTTGATTCCGGGGGCCAATGTGGATGGGCCTGCCAACTGTTCTCACCCATGACAAAGACGTTAATGGGGGGATTATCCAGTAGTCCTGTGTCAATCCCCTTGAGCCAATGGTCAAACCAGCGGAGTTGGAGCTGATCGATCGGGTTTTGAGCTGCTGGGCCAAAGTCCTGAGCCCCTGTCCGACGACCCCAGGGCAGATGTCCCCAGGGCCCGACCAACAGGAGCTGGGGTGCGGTACTGAGCGCTTGCATCTGTTGATAACCGGCCAAGGTGCCTCGCAAGTAGGGGTCAAACCAACCGCCCACATGGAGCATCGGCAATGCGGGGTCGATCGCACCCAGTTGAGGGTTACGCTGCTGCCAATAGTCCGCCGCCGGGTCGCGCTGGCGATGCCAATCAAAGTAGAAAGGCGCATAGCGTTGGAGCTGCTCATGTAGCGGTTCGGGTAGTTGCGCGAAAGGGGGCGCTTGGGCGGCAGCCCGGAGACGTTGAAAGGCCGATTCATCGTGGTAGCGGCGAGCGGTTTCTGCCGCGAGTTGAAGCGCCCAGGTGAGATTGATCTGTAAGCAAAAGGCATGCTGCTCATAGAACCAGCCCCGATAGAGGTCGCTGGCGACCATCGCGGGGCAGATCGCCTTTAGCGCCGGGGGTCGGGCTTGGGCGGCGTAGAGCTGGGTCATGCCCTGATAGGAAAAGCCGTACATGCCCACAAGGCCATTGCTTTGAGGTAAATGTGCGGCCCATTGCACGGTGTCGTAACCATCTGCGACTTCATGACGGCCAAAGGGCTCAAACTCGCCTGAGGAACTGCCTCGCCCCGCCACGTCTTGAACCACAACAATATAGCCCTGAGCAGCATACCAGCGGGGATGGGCATAGACCACAGTGGAGGCGATCGCCCGACCATAGGGTTGCCGCATCACCAACACGGGAAAGGTGCCCTCCCCCTCAGGATGGTACACATCGGCGTCGAGGCGAATACCACGATGGTTCTGGAAGGACTGCGTCTGGGCGCGGACGGAGTAGAGCACGGCAGGAGCGAAGAAATAACCTAGGAAGGGAGGGGTAACACCCCCCCAGGATACTGGAAAGTTTTCTTGCTTTCCTGCCCCCTTGCCCTTTGCCATTCGCTAGTGCGACGATAGGTTAGAAGCGATGGTGCCTGTTTGCCGAAAACATAACCATCCTGATTCGTGCCTTGTCGTTTGGGACAACAAAACAGCGCCTCTTCTGTTCAAGCGCATCCACTGTAGGCGGACACTACAAATGGCTCCCAGTTTTGGACAATCCGACCCTAGCATTTTGGGGGCAGATATTTTGGTTGTGGATGATACCCCAACCAATCTCCGCTTGATCTCCCAGATCCTGACGAATCGTGGCTATCGGGTACGCGGCGTCACGAGCGGTTCGACGGCGCTCAAGGCCGCTCTGGTGAAGCCACCGGATTTGATCTTGCTGGATATCAACATGCCCGAGATGGATGGCTACACGGTTTGTAGCCGACTCAAGGCTGCCCAGCAAACGGCCAAGATCCCGGTTGTTTTTTTGAGTGCCCTTAATGATGCGGCTGACAAGGTCAAGGCCTTTGAAGTTGGGGGTGTTGACTATATCACCAAGCCATTTCGCTTTGAAGAGGTGTTGGTGCGGGTAGAGAATCAGCTCACGCTGCAGTATATTCAGCGGCAGCTCGCCCACCAATCCCGGATGCTGGAGGAGTTTAGCACCCAGCTAAAAGAACTCCATCGCCTCGATACCAACGAACATGCGACCCTCGCCGATCGCTTTGATGATTATCTCGCCACGGGCTGCCGTCTGTTGAATCTCCGCAGTGGCAGCGTCAGCCGTACCATCAACGCCCAATATCAGGTGATTGCAGTGCATGTGGAACTGGAGGGGATTGCGCCCCAGAGCGATGTGCCCTTGGCCGGAACCTATTCCGCTCAGGTGGTCGCCCATCAGCAGACCCGTGCTTATCCTGACGTGAGTCAAGTGCCGGAACTGGCCCAGGCGAGCGTCTCCCAAGGTCTGGGTGCACAATGCTATATCGGTGCGCCCCTCTGGGTACGGGGCAACATTTATGGGGTCTTGGTGTTTATGGATCAGACGGCGCGATCGCGCCCCTTTAGTAACCGTGAGGTCGAATTGATTGAGCTAATGGCCCAGAGCCTGAGCAAGGTGATCGCCACCCAACAGGCCGAAGAGCAGCGCCTGGCCGCCGAGCAAGCCCTGCGTCTGGAAAAACAGAAGTCCGAGAAATTGCTCTTTGATGTCTTGCCCCAACAGATTGCCCGACGCCTGACGGAAGCCAACGAGTCGATTGCTGAGCAGTTTGAATCGACCAGCATTCTCTTTGCGGATATTGTCGGTTTTACCCAGCTCTCAGACCAGAAGATGACGCCCTTTGCCCTGGTGCAATTGCTCAATGAGATATTCTCCCAGTTTGATGCCTTGGCGGAGCGCTTAGGCTTGGAAAAAATTAAAACGATTGGAGATGCCTATATGGTTGCTGGGGGCTTGCCGAGCCCCAAGACCGACCATCTTGAGGCGATGGCGGAGATGGCCCTGGCGATGCAAACCGCAGTGGACGCGCTTTCCTGGGCCCATTTCCCCGAGCAGGACGCCCAAGACCCCGTCCTCAAAATTCGCATTGGCATTCATGCCGGTCCTGTGGTTGCTGGGGTCATTGGCACCAAACGCTTCACCTATGATCTCTGGGGCGACACGGTCAATGTGGCCTCGCGCATGGAATCCAGCGGTCTGCCCGGTAAAATCCAAGTGACTGAAGCGGTTTACCATACCCTCCAAGCCTGTTATTCCTTTGAGGAGCGGGGTACGGTGGAGATTAAGGGCAAGGGCACCATGTGTACCTATTGGCTGGGCGATCGCCTCACCTAGCACCATACGGTGGTTCAGAGTTCAGAAGTTTAAAACAACTCTGAACCCTGAACTCACACGGGGTGGGTTCGGGGTGCTATGGACTCATCCCGCCAGTGCCGCTTTTCAAAGCGCCGTCCCAGGCCCTACACTGGTAAAACTTTAGGCGATTTCAGGAAAGATTTTTGTCCTGGGTTTGTCCGTGAAGCGACGCCTGGGCGCGTAGCGTGATGGGTCACACCGTATTGCTCGAAGCGTTGGCAACTGCTATGATTTGCCCTCGTCTGAACAGTCACTGTTCTCAACGATCATTGTATGGAGGTTGAGCCCTTCATCATGTTGCTAATTGGCGGCTGAGGTCTTGAGCGGACAAGCCGTCCGCACGACGGCATAACCCGTTGATGTTCTGAGCTGCCATGACGGCGATCGCCTGATGTCATCCATTTATTCGATTTTTTATTTTTAAAGAGCCGTGCGGAAAATTTTGATTGCTGGGAACTGGAAAATGCATAAAACGCAGGCCGAGGCGAAGGACTTTCTCAAAGCCTTTTTGCCCGCCCTTCAGGAAAGCGACCCGAGTCGGGGGGTGCTCCTCTGTGTTCCCTTTACCACTCTGCATTCCATGTCTCAGCACCTCCACGGTAGCCACGTCCGCTTGGGTGCGCAAAACATCCATTGGGAAACCCAAGGTGCCTATACCGGTGAGGTCTCCGGACCCATGCTCAAGGAAGCCAACGTCACCCATGTGGTGGTGGGTCATAGCGAACGACGGCAATATTTTGGCGAGACCGACGAGACGGTGAATCTGCGCCTTAAGGCCGCCCAAGCCCATGGTTTTACCCCCATTCTCTGTGTGGGGGAGAGCAAAGCCCAGCGAGATGCGGGGGAAACCGAAAACGTGATTGCCAAGCAACTCAGTGTTGACCTGGTAGATGTGGATCAAGCCAATTTGGTGATTGCCTACGAGCCGATCTGGGCGATCGGCACGGGGGATACCTGCGCTGCGGATGAAGCCAACCGAGTGATTGGTTTGATTCGCCAGCAACTCACGAATCCAGCGGTCACGATTCAATACGGTGGTTCAGTCAAGCCGGGCAATGTGGATGAAATTATGGCCCAACCTGAGATTGATGGGGCACTGGTTGGGGGCGCGAGCTTAGATCCCGAGGGCTTTGCCCGGATTGTGAATTATCAATAACAGGGGCTGTAACCGTGGCAATGACGCCGGATCCCCGCCAATTAACACCCATGACGCTGGGCGATCGCACCTTTGTCTGGGGCGATCGCACCTACATCATGGGCATCCTAAACGTGACACCGGATAGCTTTAGCGATGGCGGGGAATTTGACCAACTTGAGGCGGCGATCGCCCAAGCCGAGACAATGGTCGCCGCTGGCGTGGATATTGTTGATGTGGGCGGCCAGTCCACCCGACCCGGCGCCGCCCAGATTAGCCTAGAGACCGAGCTCGCACGGGTGATTCCGGTGATTGAAGCGGTGCGATCGCACTTTAATGTGCCAATTTCCATTGATACCAGCCGAGCGGCCGTAGCCCAAGCGGCCGTGACCGTCGGAGCGCATCTGGTCAATGATATTTCCGGGGGCACCTTTGACCCCGAAATGTATGCCAAGGTGGCCCGGCTAGGCGTGCCCTATGTGCTAATGCATCTGCGGGGTACGCCAGCCACCATGCAGACCCTGACCGACTATACCGATCTGGTGGGTGAGATCACGACCTTTTTCCAGGAACGCATGGCGCTGGCGACCGCTGCCGGCCTTGCCCGCGACCAGATTATTCTTGACCCCGGCATTGGCTTTGCCAAAACGCCTGAGCAAAATATTGAACTGCTCCAATGCCTGCGGGCGTTTGACGCGCTCAACGCCCCCCTATTGATTGGCCCCTCGCGTAAGAGTTTTATCGGCTACATTCTCGATGAACCGAACCCCAAACAACGGGTTTGGGGCACAGCGGCGGCCTGTACGGCGGCGATCGCCACCCGTGCCGATCTCCTTCGCGTCCATGATGTACCCGAGCTTGTGCAGGTGGTGCGGGTGAGCGATCGGCTGCTGCGAAGACAATGATGAAGACCCCAGACGCTGACCGTCTCAAGATAGAATTGAGAAATTATCAATTGCAATTGCGAAGAATTATCACAACACCATGAGCAGTGAACGCATTGTATTGCTCTCTAGCCGCGAAATTGCCAAGATGCGCACCGCTGGCCAGCTGGCTGCCACCTTGCTGGATCATCTCGAAACGATGATCAAACCCGGCGTCAGCACCCTCGACCTCAACGACGAAGCCGAACGTTGGACCCAAGCCCACGGTGCCAAAAGTGCACCGCTAGGCTACAACGGCTTTCCTAAATCCATTTGCACCAGTGTCAATAATGTCATTTGCCATGGCATTCCCAACGCCAAGGAAATCCTCAAAAATGGCGACATTATCAATGTGGATGTGACGCCGATCGTCGATGGCTACCATGGTGATACCTCCCGCACCTTCTTTGTCGGTACTCCTTCACCCAAGGCGCGTAAGCTGGTGGAAGTGACGGAAGAATGCCTGCACCGGGGCATTGCTGCGGTGCGTCCGGGCGGCCGGATTGGTGATATTGGCGCCGCGATCCAAGCCTATGCCGAAGCCGAGGGCTTTTCCGTCGTACGGGACTTTGTCGGCCATGGCGTCAATCGAGTCTTTCATACCCCGCCGCAGGTGCCCCATTACGGCAAGGCGGGCAAGGGCAAAAAAATTCGCCCCGGGATGGTGTTTACGATCGAGCCGATGATCAACGAAGGGACCTGGGAAGCCGAAGTCCTCGACGATGGTTGGACTGCCCTGACCAAAGATCGCAAGCTCTCCGCCCAGTTTGAGCATACGATCGCCGTCACGAAAGAGGGGGTGGAAATTCTCACCCAGCGGCTACCTGCCCCAGTCGCTGAATCGCCGGGGCAGGCAGCCGCATTGCCCGTCTAGGCCCGTCTTCGGTGGGTGAGGGAAGAATTTGGTTACAATCAAGGCGAATTCTCACTGTTTTTCCCATCCTGCTATGGCAACCACTGTCGAAATTTACACCTGGACCTGGTGTCCATTTTGCATCCGTGCAAAAGCGCTGCTGGATCAAAAAGGCGTTGACTATACCGAATATTCCCTGGATGGAGATGAAGCCGGCCGCGCTCAGATGGCCGATCGCTCGAATGGTCGCCGTTCCCTACCCCAGATTTTCATTAACGACCAACATATTGGTGGCTGTGATGACCTCTATGGTCTAGAACAGGCGGGCAAGCTTAACCCGTTGTTACAGGCTTAGCAGCGAAAACCCTGTTTTGGTGGGCAATGCCCACCCGACGCGATGTCTGACTCCAAACCGAGCGCCACAGACCCCTCTCCCTTGCCCAGCATCTCCAAAGGAGAAATTCCGAATTCCGAATTCCGAATTCCGAATTCCGATCCCTACGGCGAGCGCCCCCTCCAGCGCCTGATGATGTTTCTCTACCTTGTGCCGGGGTTTGGCATTTTTCCCGCCCTCTGGACGTTATATCGGCGTCAGGGCTCTCGGCGGCAGCAACAGGTGAGCCGCGTCGCGGTGGGGCTGGGCCTCGCTTGGTTTATCACCTATGGAGGGCTGGGTCTGGGGGCGGAGCAGATGAGCGACATTGCTCGCTTTCGCCTGCTGTTTCTTAATGGCATGGCCACGACAGGCTATGTGGTGTTCTGTCTGAGCTTAATGCTGCGAGTCTGGCGCAACCAGTCGGTGCGATTGCCAGGGCTGGGTCAAGAGCGGAAGTAATTGCGCTATAGTAAACGGCGCCTGGCAACGGGGAATCCATATTTTAGCAATGCTTGCTCCATCATCCCTCCAGTTCAATCATATACAAATCCCCCTGCGTATCTGACATTAGAATCTGCTGACCATTGGGACTCCAGAGAACATCATAGGCAGCTACGCCATGCTCAACCAATACAACTTCGCGTTGGGCTTCAATATCAATAATCCGAAAGTTACCATCTTCTCCAGACATTGCCAGATATCGACCATCTGGACTCCAATCCAAGCCAAAAGCAATCAGCGGTCTCCCAGAAATACCATGCTCAACCATCGATGTATGAAATACCATATTGCCTGACGTGACATCGTAGACATAAAGCCCACATTTTGCATCATTAATCGCTAGATGTTTATTGTCTAGGCTCCATTCCATCTGAGGTAGCCAAGGCTTGTTGTTGAGAAATAGACCATTCGGTGTCTCAAAAACAACCTCATTTGTCTCCAGATCAAACACCTTTGTCTCTGCATTACCGGGGTTGCCTGAACCATTATAAACTTTTGTTGCTAGGTATCTCTTGTCAGAACTTAAAGCCATATTGGTTTCTAAATCTGAAGGTATTAGAGTGATCTGATTGGTTACGAGATCAATCAGTGAAATCCCTCCAAGACTAACCACTATTACTTTTGTACCGTGCAGCCAGGAAATATGAGTGACTTCATCTGAAGCAGCAAACTCTAAGCTTTCCTCTATATCCAATTCAGAAATGTCAAAGATAGAAACTACTCCACTGACTTGAGCAATGGCAAGGGCTTGACCATCTAAACTCCAACTGAATGCACCAATGATATCCCCGTCATAAATTACTTTACTTCTAGGAGATGGACTATGTGGAGAAATTACCTGAAGAAAATTTTCTGATTTTCGTGGATCTGAAGATCCTCCTAAAATCATAAGATGTTGACTATCTGGACTCCAGATCAATCCAGGTCTTGTAGGAATAAACGTGGCGTTTTTTTTGAGCTCGATCAGGCTATTCTTTTCCGTCTCTATTTCGAGTAGTTGCAGTCTTCCCTCCTCTCCATTGAATATTGAAAACGTAGCAAGATAATAGCCATTAGGGCTCCAGACCATCTCTTCGATCACCCCCTCGACTTCGTATTGGGCAACAATATTCCTTGTCCTTGTATCAAAAATCTGAAGAATAGAATGTTTTTCTTCAGGAAGGACAAAGAGTTTTCTGGTAAAAAAAACTCCATCAGGGCTCCAAGCAACATTCGTATAGTTGAGTGGATGGATGGTCTCTTCAGTGATATTCGTGGGTATTTTTGAAATATCTACGGGCATTAGATTTCGTTCAGTTGCAAGATCAACGTTTCTTGAAGATTGTAAGCAAGCATTCCCTGAATAAGCCATGGCTTGAACATCTTGATAGGGAAGTAGATTATGATAACCAGAAAAACAGATCAATAAAGGGAGTAATCGATTAAACATATTTGCAATTCTCCTGGTTTGACTTTCCGTTTATCATAAGAATCAATATTTTTTACGTGCTTGTCGAATCACTTTCTCCGAATGCTCGGTGTAATCCACCTTAGTCCCATTAAAACGGAGGTGGCCATTGCCAATCACCAACTAACTTAAAGGCTGCCCAGTACACTGGATGTGCGTAACGATGGTTGTGCCCATCTACCGATGATCTTTCTATATTAGTGAGCTTTATCATTTCTTGTTGTGCTTTTTGAAGGGCTTGTGAGGGAGTCTTCTTCTCTTCAAAGAGCGCATCATAGAAGAATTCCATGAATCGCATGGTTCCCGAATCGCTAATATCCCATAATGTACCAATTACTCGGGGAACACCATTCTGAGCGAAGGTGTGAGCGATTGAAATATTCTCTCCAGTAGCATGAGAAGCGGAATTATCAGTTTGGCAAGCACTCAAAACTAGGAGTTGAGTTGACATACGTATCTCTGTAGAAGGGATCGCCTCTAGAGTCATTATTTCATTCTGTCCTGATTTATCCTTTAAAATAATTATTTGCTAGTCCCATGGCTGTGAACATTCTGATAGAGCGTTGAGCCATGAATATCTAGGAGGCAGAGTGAGATCGAGAGCAATCGATGAGTAATGCAAATTTGAATACGCATCACACTACGCTCCGTTATTCTCCAAGCTCAATCATTCTCAGTTTTTCATCCACAACTGCAATCCTCTTGCCATCTGGACTCCAGAGAACTTTCCATACACGAGGAGCGAATTCAGACAACCGTGCAACCTCACGGCGCTTGGCTACCTCAATAATCCTAAAGGTTTCATCTTTCCCAAACACAGCGAGATACTTGCCATCAGGGCTCCAGTCAAAAGCCATTATTTCAAACGGCTCCCTTGGGATGTCGTTTGAAATCATTCCTCTCGTGATCAGTACTTCACCAGTAGCGACTGAGTAGACATAAATTCCACAACCTCTATCATTGATTGCCAAATATTGACTATTCGGACTCCAAGCGATGCGATGTTGTGGCTGAGCAGAGTGAGTTACGCCATACTGGGTTTCTAGGACGGGTTCATCGGTCTCCAAATCAATAACTTGAGTGGTTGTTGAACTCAGATTTACAGATGACCCTTTATCATCAAAAACTCTAACCACTAGGTACCGTTTGTTTGGACTTATTTGATATAGGCTATCAAAAAAATATTGCTGCTGACGTGTTTCACCTGTCATAACATCAGTGATCACAATCGATTCAGCGCTGGCGATGAGAAGATTATTTTTTTCGAGCCAATCAATATATTCAAAAACCTCACCTGGCTCTTGGGGTATTTCTAAGGCTTGAGAGTGCCGCTCTCCGGATAATCTTATTATCGACGTTGCCTCGCCCAATCCAGCCGTTGCAATAGAGTGACTATCCGGACTCCAGGAGAAGTCCGCAACATGATGAGAATATTCAACGAGTATAGACTCTTGGAGATTACTAGGGGAAAGAACTTGAATCACTTCTTTCTGATTCCCTGATTGGGAAGACTTTCCCCTGAAGGCAAAATAGCGACTGTCTGGACTCCACTTAATTTCTCCATTGATCAGGATCCCAGAATCACGCTCTATAGATCTCACTTCTTTCTTGATAACATCAAGAATTCTGACTGAACTGTCATCAGATTCTGGCACGGCTAAAACATATCGACTATCTGGACTCCAAGCTATTGCTTGGAACTGATCTGGCACGTCCAGTTGTACAACAACTTTCTGGATATTCTGAGCTTCGAAAATTTTAATTGTGTAAGACCCATCACCACGTAAATTATTTTGAATTGCAAAATAGCGACCATCAGGACTCCAAAATAAATTGGATTGAAGCCCAGGGACATCTATAGTGTTTAAATCGATAAGATTATCAGTTGCTAGTTTGCTCATCTCCTGATGCTGTGCGCAGAAGCCTGAAGGTTGCATGGATTGGGCAACCGGAACTGGAGCTGCATAGTGAAGTATTAGCAAACAGACAAATGAGTAAAAAGTTTGACTCAGGGAAAATATTTGCATTTCATCATCTCTCAAGCTCAATCATGTTTAATTCTCCATACTCATCTAACATCAGAATTCGCTGACCATCTGGACTCCAGAGAACATAATAGGCAGCCAAGCCATGCTCGATTAATGCAACTTCGCGTTGGGCTGCAATATCAATAATTCGGAAGTTCCCATCTTCTCCAGACATCGCTAAGTATCGACCATCTGGACTCCAATCAAATCCGGCAGATGGCCCAGAATGATTAGGCTCAACGAATGAGTTGTGAAACATCAGAGTTCCTGTAGCGACAGCATAGACATAAAGCCCACAATCCACATCATTGATTGCCAAATACTGGTTGTCTGGACTCCATACCATCCGAAACCAAGGTAAATCAGCAAGCGATAGACCATAGGGTGTTTCAAAAGTCAATTCATTTGTTTTTAAATCAAATATTTTTGTTGTAGCACTACTACGGTTGAATGCAAAAGCTGAGCTATCATAAGCTCTCACCACTAAATATCGCTGGTCTCGACTCAAGACTGCTTAAATGTCTAGATCTAGAGGCA
>JBCDEB010000071.1:0-34180 GCA_039180005.1 Cyanobacteria bacterium P01_G01_bin.54
CTACGGGATATTGAGCCCAGAAGCCCGTAGCGCAGGTGGTCAGTGAGCTTGTCGAATCTGCGTCCCGCCTGCCTGAGGAATAATCAGCAGTTTATCTCTCCCTATGCTTTACGGATTCAGTATGAGTAGGGTTTGCTCATAGAACCCCCTTACTAAGGGGGTCGGCGCAGCCGGGGGGATCTCGCAAGCCCTACTGCTGCGGCAACGCTTTCACCAAGCAAAAATCGTCCATAATAAACCCGCTGCCAATGTCGGTTTGCAGCGGCCCGGTATTCGCAAATCCCAGCTTGCCATAGGCGGCGATCGCCCCGGTATTCTGCCGATTTACCGTCAGGGTAATGCTCGGTTTGCCCGCCTGCTGAGCCAATTGCGCCACATCGTCCAGCATCCGCCGCCCCCAACCCTGGCCCCGCCAAGCGGCGTGAACATAGATCTTGCTCAAAAACAGTGTTGAGTCGCGGGGTTGCACGGCAAAATAGCCGATCGCCTCCCCCTCTATTTCCGCCAAATAATAGAGATAGCCTTCGCGTTGCACCTGAGCGGCGATCGCCGCCGCTGACTGGAACTTGTCGAGCATATAGTCCACTTGTGCCGCACCAATGATCGGTGTGTAGTGTGCCGTCCAAATGTCTCGGGCCAGGCGGGCGATCGTGGCAAACTGTGCCGGGGTTTGGGCCAAAATAAACATTTGATTCAGACGCGCCATCAAGGCGAATTGGCCCAATCTGGCTTAAGCGCCCGGTAGTCAAACTGCTCCGCTGCGGTATGACAGCTAGTGCAAGTCTGAACAGAGATGCGCTCAGGACAGTCAATTTCATCTTCTCCACAGACCTGGCGAATCTTGGGATGCAGCGCCCAAAAGAACCGCGAATCCCGCACCCGGCTGGGCAGCACTTCATCCTCTCTATAGAGACGGGAGGACTGGCGGGCGTAGTCCCAGATCAGGCGAATCGCAATATTCGAAAGGGGCGGAATATCGCGCCGAATTTGGCGGGTGCGGCGCAGATTGACACCAAAATGACTCTCCGGATTTTCTAGAATCTCTGCCCAGCGCTGGGTGGGCAGCAGTTGCGGTGGAATGGGCACATGGCAACCCGCGCAACTGCTGAAATAGGTGTTCTGGGACAATTCGAGCTGCTCGGGTATCACATCAACCCCTTGGCTGTAGGGCAGCTCGGCGGCAACTGCTATGCCCTGGGTCGCCCACCAAGCCCAAACCAGACCCAACCCCAGGAGCAGGCTCCAGACCCAGCCCACCCAGAACAGGAGGATAAGAGTGGCAGGACGACGTCTTAAGGGAGGGTAGGGGCGCAGTTTAATCGGGTGCTTAGGAGGCATAGTTGGCTTCAGGGCGGGCTTCGGAGGTTTCAACCGCGACCGTTTGCAGCAGCCGCGCAATGATGGTGCGGGCCTGTTTGCCGCCATTGGGAATGATGCGATGGGCCAACACATGGGGTGCAAGCGCTTTAACATCATCCGGTAGTGCATAGTCCCGCTTCTCCAGCAGGGCATAGGCTTGGGCCGCTCGCTGGAGGGCGATCGTGCCTCGGGGGCTCACGCCGAGAGTAATGTCTTCATCGTTGCGGGACGCTCGCACGAGGCGCAAAATATAGCCCTGGAGTTCCGGTGCGACGTTGACCTGACGCGTCAGGATCTGGAGTTCGAGCACTTCCTCGGGGGCAATACAAGGGGCAAGGTCAGTGATCGCCGTCTGGGCATTGCGCTGCTGCTGGCGCTGAAGCATTTGTAGCTCTTCAGCCTCAGTGGGGTAGCCCAGGCTCAGGGAGAGCAAAAAGCGATCCATCTGGGCTTCGGGCAAGGGGAAAGTGCCCTGATACTCAATCGGGTTTTGGGTGGCGATCACAAAAAACGGCGAGGGAACCGTGCGCGGCGAGCCATCCACGGTGACTTGGTGCTCTTCCATCACCTCCAGCAACGCCGACTGGGTACGGGGGGTGGCACGGTTAATCTCATCGGCTAGCAAAATATTCGCGAATACCGGCCCGGCGAGAAACTCAAACTCGCGACTGCTGGGGTTCCAAATGTTGGTGCCCGTAATATCACTCGGCAATAGGTCAGGCGTGCATTGAATCCGCTGAAACTGGCCATTGATCGACCGCGCCAGGGTTTTGGCCAAAAGCGTCTTGCCCACCCCCGGCACATCTTCGAGCAAAGCATGACCCCCTCCCAGAAGGGCAACCAAAACCAAACGGATTGCTTCATCTTTGCCCACAATCACTTGGGCGAGATGCTGCTTGAGCTGAGCAATGCGATCGTGCATTGAAATCGGGTCAATCATCGGTTCAGGGGATGCAAGGGTGTGAGAGGAGGACGAAGGGGCGATTTTTGCGCTAAGGAGGACTTACCCATGTTATTGGGTCATTAACCTCATAATTCGGGGCGGGCGAGACGCCCGCGCTACGGATATTGGTGGTAGAAAAGTCGTAGGGCAGGCATCCTGCCTGCCATTGATCAATAATCTTTTGGGAACATTTTTTTCTGGGAATACGCTTAACAATTGTGACTTGATAACTGATAACTGTGAACTGATAACTGCCAACTGAATAATGGTAGCTTCAAACGGGAGTCAGGGTTTGGGCGATCGCGCAATCGCGGCGAATCTGGGCTTGGAGCTCGGCGAGGGAGGCAAACTTTTGCTCGGGGCGCAGAAACCGCTCCAGTTTGACCGTGAGCTGCTGGCCATAGAGATCGCCCGACCAGTTGAGTAGATGGACTTCGATCGTGGTTTGGCCGGTGGCCGTGACGCTGGGACGGCAACCCAGATTCATCACCCCCAGTTGACCCAACGGGGGCAACGGCCCCGGCTGTTGGCTCTCCACGCGCACCTGATAGACCCCCGATCGCGGCAAATACTTCTCGGGGGGAACCTGCAAGTTGGCCGTGGGGAAGCCCAGAGTGCGGCCGAGTTGTTGACCCTGAATCACCTCACCCATGAGGCAGTAGGGACGCCCCAGGAGCTGGGTCACTTGGGCCATTGCCCCGGCATCCAGAGCCTGGCGAATCGCCGAAGAGCTAATCCGCTCATTGCCCACCACTTCAAGAGGGGCGATCGTCACCGCTGCTCCTGCTGCGGTGGCCAAGGTTTTAAGCACCTGGGCATCGCCTCGACGCTGCTGGCCAAAGCGAAAGTCCGCACCCACAGCGATCTGGGAGGCTTGGAGGGCATCGATCACAATCTCCTGGACAAATTGCTCAGCGCTCAATTGGGCCAAAGCTTGATCAAAGGGTAAGAGGAGCAATTGTTCGATACCCAGCCATGCCAACTGCTGCGCTTTCTCGGTGCGGGGCGTCAGCAGGGGGCGTTGTCGGCCGGTAAAGAAGGTATAGGGATGGGGGTCAAACGTAACCACCGTTGCGACGAGGCCGGGGATGCCACAAATCGCTTGCATTACCTGTTGATGACCCCGGTGTACACCATCAAAATTCCCCAAGGCGATCGCCGTTGGGGTGCGGACTTGGGTCAGTGATGCGGTGATCCACACGCGTTACATTCTGACACAATTCGCTCCCAGCCATCGGGAGACAGTAACGCCAAAGTAATGGGTTACGCCACAGACGGTTCTATCGACGGTTCTATTGGCAAAAACTCGATCGTCTCTCCTTCGATCGCCATCCGCCCCGCCGGGAACACCGCTTGCACCTGAGCTAGCACATTATCTAAAAAGTCATCGGTGTGCAGGGGGTCATGGTGGAAAAGGGCAAGGGACTTGACCTCGGCGGCTTTGGCGATTTTGATGCATTCTTGCCAGGTGGAATGGCCCCAGCCTTTTTTGCTAGCTACGGTCGAATGGTATTCCTCGTCGGTATAACAGGCATCAATAATCAGCAAATCGGCATGACGGGCCAAGTGTAAGACATTCGGATCGAGGCGATCGGGAAAATGTTCGGTGTCGGTAATGTAGGCAACCGTAATCCCTCGCCAGGAGACACGGTAGCCCACAGCTTCCCCTGGGTGATTCAGTTTAGCGTTCTCTATGATCACATCCCCAATTTGGTTTTTGCCCCCCATCGTCAGGTTATTGAAGCTCAACTTGGCCTGCATAATTTGCAGCGGCACCGGAAAGTTGGGGTGCAGCATCTGGTCATGATGCCGCTGCTTGATCGTTGCGCCATTGGGTGCGATAGCCCCGTAAATTTCAAAGTGGTTACCCGGCACAAAGGCGGGAGTAAAGAAGGGAAACCCTTGAATATGATCCCAATGGGTATGGGTAAAAAAGATACTTGCCTCAATCGGCAACTGTGACATCATGGATTGGCCCAAGACGCGTAGACCTGTTCCACCATCAAAGATCAGTCGCTCCGGGCCCACCTGCATCTCGACACAGGGTGTATTACCGCCATAGCGAACCGTCTCTGCTCCCGGACAGGGAATACTGCCACGAACGCCCCAAAACGTGACTTTAAATCGTTCTTGTTGCTCGGACATAGGGTGAATTTGGCTTGAGTAATTAGCAGAAGATGGGTGTTGAAGAGCGCTCTGTCCATTGCGATTGTTAAGTCGGCAAAGATTGGGTACGTGACCTACAGATGGGCTAGCGCTTCCAAGGGGAAGGTGGAATAGATTCCTGTTTGTATCTTGCAACCGTTTGGAATCAAGGTCAGGATGAAGTTCGATTTTATTTGCTCTATTTGTCGTGAGCAACGGGTGGTCAGCAGTACTCTACCCACAGCCAGGCGATTGCTCATCCCATTTTAAAGGAGTTGTTCCTCCACGCAGGGGCTCAACTCACATAGAGGTGTGATGCAGATTACAAGCGGGGCTGTTTTAGATCCGGCAACAGCACCGCTCAATCGGGTTTGGCATGACAGTGTATCTTGTCTTGAAACCTAGAGTAGGGGAGGGTTTCAAGCCATTGGCATAAAGTTATGCCCCAAACTCCGTGTATTATTCAAACGTGAGTTTTGGTTAAGCGAAGCTGTCGCATTCCTCAAAACCCTAAAATCTCGATGTCAAACCCGGTTGTCAGGGGTCCAGCCCCCCGACACCTCCCGCTGAGGGGGAAATTGCCCCCTCAGACTCCGGCAATATCGGAGCCAGTATTGTTGATTCTGCTGGATTTCAGAGTCTTGCGCAATGTCTGCTTATCCAAAACTCACGTTATTCAAGGGTCTGGTGGGGCGACAAACACCCGACCCACCCCGATCATCGCTACGCGAGAGAGCCCCTCCCGAGAGCTGTCCTTTAGACAGATCTCGTCCAAGCCCATATTCTACCGTTCTAATTTTGGGAAGTTGGGGATCAGGTGAAAGTCTAGATTAACAAAGGTTCCACAGATTTTTGGCTAATGGATAGCTCCTGAGAGGGGATGTTCTACTTTGAAATCTCCGACCGGGAGGAGTAACCCGGAGGAGGAGCGTTAAGTTCACACCAGTGGTTTCAAGCTCTCCTCTACCCTATTTTGTCAAACGACGTTCTGCTAGGGGTTGTAACCACTGCTGTAATTGGATTTGAGCATTTCAATGATCACAGTCTCTAAAACAGGGTCAGAATGTAGAGCAACACAAACAGAATGATCCAAATTACATCCACAAAGTGCCAGTAAATCTCTGCCATCTCAACGCCGGTATGTTTGGTGGCATGGTAATGACCGGGACGGCGCGATCGCCACAACACCCCCAACATCAGCAGTACGCCCACAAACACGTGCAGACCGTGGAAGCCCGTCATGATGTAGAAGCAACTGGAGAAGACGTTGGTGCCAAGACCGTAGCCGAGGTTGAGGTATTCATAGACCTGACCACCGAGGAAGACTACACCCATGGCGATCGTCCCCAGATACCACCAGCGCATCTCTTTCACATTGTTGTTCTTGATCGCCACATCGCCCATATGAATAACGAAGCTACTGGAGACCAGAATGATAGTGTTAATGGCTGGCAGGAGTAGCTCCACTTCGGTTTCTTCGGGTGGCCAGGCCTCGGCTGCGCCTCGATAGATCAAATATGAGACAAACAAGCCAATAAACATCAGGGATTCGGAGGCCAGGAAAATCATCAAGCCCAGGAGGCGATAATCTTCGTGTTCGCCGTGGTGGGCGGCGGCGGCGGCTGGAGCTGCTGCTGGATTTAGGGTATTGTCGTTGACATCAATTGCGGTCATGGCTGGGTCGGTTTCTCCTGAATTAGTTTTCGAGCCAAGGGCGGGTTGGACAACACTGTGTGAATAAAGCATAAAACCCGCTATATGAAAGGGTCTGGTGAGGCAACAAACACCCGACCCACCCCGGTGTCGGCGCTACGCTTGACCGCCCCTCCCAAGAGGGGATTTCTGGATCTCTTCTTGGGAGGAGTACCTGTTGGGGGAGGTGGGTCGGCCCACTCAAACTCCTACCTGGAAATGTCGGGTTACTTCATTTCTTTGCCCACCTCAGCAAGCATTTCGTCCACGGTGAGGTCATCGTCTTCAAAGCTCTGGGTATCGATGCCGTAGTCGTAGGGACCGGCCCAGACAATCGGATCTTCATCGAAGTTTTCGATCGCCGGTGGGGAGGTGGTCTGCCATTCCAAGGTGAGCGATCGCCAGGGGTTACGCGATGCGGGTTCACCCCAACCCCAACTCCAGATCATATTGAAGAAAAAGGGCAGGATCGAGAAGCCGAGAATCATGGAGCCGTAGGTGCAGAGCTTATTGAGGTCCTCAAACTGGGGATCATAGAGCGCCACCCGGCGGGGCATCCCCTGCAAACCCAGGTAATGCATGGGCAAGAAGGTCAAGTTGGTGCCAATAAAGGTCAAGACAAAGTGAATCCGACCCAGGGTTTCGTTGTACATCCGCCCGGTGATTTTGGGGAACCAGTGATAGATCCCGGCGTAGAGCCCAAAGACCGAACCGCCAAAGAGCACATAGTGAAAATGGGCTACCACATAGTAGGTGTCGTGGACATGGAGGTCAAAGGCGGGTGTACCCAGGGTCACGCCACTCAAGCCACCGAAGACAAACATCGCCAGCAGACCCACGGCAAAGAGCAGGGGCGAAACCAGGCGAATTTTACCGCCCCAGAGGGTGGCAACCCAGCTAAAGATCTTAATGCCCGTGGGTACGGCCACAATCAGAGTGGCGATCGAGAAGAACATCCGCATCCAAGCCGGGGTACCGCTGGTGAACATATGGTGCACCCAGACGACCAAACCCACCAGGCAAATCGCCAAACTGGAATAGGCAATCACCTTGTAGCCAAAAATGGATTTCCGGGCGTGGGTCGAAACGACCTCGGACATGATGCCGAAAATCGGCAGAATCATCAGATAGACCGCTGGGTGGGAATAGAACCAAAAGAGGTGCTGATAGACCACCACATCACCGCCCATTTCCGGGCGAAAGAAGCCAGTGCCAAAGTTGATATCAAAAAAGAGCAGAATCAAACCGATCGCCAACACAGGGGTGGAAAAGAGCGCCAAAATCGAGGTGGCGACCATTGCCCAACAAAACAGCGGCAGCTCATCCCACCGCATATCGGGAATCTTGAGCTTGTAGATGGTCACCAAAAAGTTGAGCGCCCCTAAAATCGAAGAGGTTCCCACCGCGATCAGCCCCAAAATCCAGAAGTTCTGACCCATATTGTTGGTAATCAGGCTTAAGGGGGGGTAGGAAGTCCAACCGGCCTGAGCGCCGCCAAAATAAAAGCTAATGCCCAAGAGAATACCGGCGATCGGATTGAGCCAAAAGGCGATCGCATTCAGATTCGGGTAGACCATATCCTTGGCCCCAATCATCAAGGGCACCAGGTAGTTGCCGAAGCCACCAATCGCCGCTGGCACAACCCAGAAAAAGATCATGATCGTGCCATGGTTAGTCAGTAGGGTGTTATACACATTGGGGTCAACCACATCAGGGTTGGCCGTCGCGAGTTCTGCCCGCATAAACAGGGCCATGACCCCGCCAATCAGGTAAAAGACAAAGGCCGTGACCAGATATTGAATCCCGATCACCTTGTGGTCAACGTTATAGAGAAAGTAGTGATACCATTCCCACTTTTCAGGATGGTGGTGTCCTGAGGGGGGGGGAGAGGCGGGGGGAGATTCGAGGGGAAGTTGTGCAGAGGTCATTACGTCAGTTAACAGTTAACAATTTGCAGTTTCTTTTCTGGCTAAAAAGGTATATGCGTGTCGGTTGGGTTGAGTGGAGCGAAACCCAACACAGCCAAATGCTATAGGGTTTCGCCCCTTGTTGATCTAAGCTCACCATTTAACTTGGATTCTTCATCGGGCAGGCGGGACGCAGATATCCCTCCGGGAGGCTGTGCCAACGGCAAGCTCACTGACCACCTGCGCTACGGTTTTTCCTCAATTACAGTCCGAGTTCGTAGCGCGGGTGGTTGCTGAGCGGAGTCGAAGTACATCTTGCCCGCTACCCTCGCCCACAAACTGCCTACGGTTGGGCGAGTGCCGTTTGCAGGGTTGCTGAGTCGAGACCGAGCTGTTGGGTGTAGTCCTGGAGGCGATCGCGCTCTGTGCGAGCTGCCACAGCGGTTGCTAAGTCAGGAGTTGCTGAGTCGGGATTCTGAGCGATTTGATTCTCCCCAATCCAGGTGGCAAACTCATCGGCGTCATGGATGACAATTTCCGAGCGCATGCCGCCGTGGTATGCGCCACAGAGCTCCGCACAGACGATGGGATAACGGCCAGTTTTACTCGCCATAAACCGCAGTTGGGTGGGCTGCCCCGGAATCGCATCCTGCTTGAGGCGAAACTCAGGCAGCCAGAAGGCGTGGAGCACATCCTGAGCGGTGATGTTGAGTTTGACATCCTGCCCCACCGGCACATGCAACTCACCCGAGGTAATGCCTAGGTTGGGATAGGTGAAAATCCAGGCGTATTGCATTCCCAGCACATTAACTTCCACATCCGGTGGCGCGAGCCCCTCTGCTGGTGTCGCCCCAACGCCATATTCCGGACGCTCGGCCAGCAACAGCGGGTCTTGGGCGTTGGCGGCATCGGCGGGCAAACTGGCTAGTTGTACCTTGGCGGGCTGGGCATGATGATGGGCCATCTGACCGACGGTGTCAAAGCCGCCCATTTGGTTGTAAACCTGAAACCCATAGATTCCGAGGGCGATCACGATGAAGGTGGGAACAGCCGTCCAGAAGACCTCAAGGGAAAAATTACCCTCGACGTATTCCGCATCAGTTTCATCGTTGGGGCGCTGGCGAAAGCAAATCAGAGTGTAGACGATGGTTCCTTCTACCAGTAAAAAGAGGGCCGTGCCAATGCCGAGCATGATATTGAACAAGTTATCCACCAGTGGGGCTTGGGCGGAGAGCTGTTCCGGGAGTAAATGGTTGTTCTGTGCATACCAGGCACTGAACGCTGCCACCGCAATACCGATGGTCAACGTGATCAGTGAACTGGGGATTGTTTCTTTGTGTTTGGCCATATGCCCTGCGTCCAAGGATCGGGACTCTCGTGGAAATTTCTCTCTATCCTAGGCATGGGTCTCGGGTGGGCAGGGGGAACTACAAGATGTTTTAAGAAGCTGTCGGGGGCGTCAATCGCTTCTTCAGCGCTGCCACCCGACGCCCAGCAATCTTGTTCTTCGGCTCATATTCAAGGGTTGCGGTATAGGCGTCTATGGCCGGAGCAATAAGTTGTTTTTTCTCGTAGACGTTGCCCAGGTTGTTGAGGGCGATCGCGTAGGCTGGATAACGCTTAATGGCATCTTTGTAATGGCGAATGGCGAGGTCATACTGCTCTTGCCTAAAGTAGGCAAAGCCCAGCGCATTGTAGATCAGAGCAATATTTTCGGCTTCCACATCCTCTTTCTCAGCCAGTTTCAGGGCTTTTTGCAGAATTTGCACGGCTTGGAAAAAAAGCTTTTTCTCAAGATAGAGGCTACCCAGCTCGTAATAGTCCTGGGGTGTCCCTGGGTTCTGTTGGAGTTGCTTCTGGAGCTTACCAAAGCGGATTTCCTGGCGACGGGTCTTGAAGATCTGGCGAAAGATAAAGAGCGCAACGCCCGCCAGTAGAACGAGCAAGATGCCAACGTAGAACGTGGGCAGCGAATCTTCGGCGAGCAATTCCGTAAAGAGGGCAGCGGGAGGAAAAGAGAGCGGCAAGAGCGGCATGGGATGAGGGAAGCGGCAATGATTGGGCAAAGAAAAGACCGTTGGCAAAGACCATTAGGCCAGAAAAGGGGTGAGAAAAGCGAGGCAACCCATAAAGGTTAATACGGTGTTAATTAACCTGAGTGCTGGATCAGCGAAGCGATCGCCTTCCTCAAAGTCTGGAAATCTCGATTTCAAACCCGGTTGTCAGAGGGCCAGCCCTCCGACACCGCCCGCTGAGATGGAGATTGCCACCTCAGACTCCTGCAATATCGGAGCCAGTATTGTTGGTTTCGTCGATTTTTCAAGCTTTCGTGTTCTTTGCTCTTAACCGACCCTAGTGCCGTGGCATGGCTAAGAAGGTGTATGGGAGTAGGTTGGGTTGAACGGAGTGAAACCCAACACCGTCAATGTTTTGATAGATTTACCCCCTAGTAATCTAATGCACCAATTCAGGTGCGCCATGGTACTAATCAGGCGGTCGGGAGGGTCGCCGGGGTGGACGGGGCGATCGCCCTAGGCGTTGACGGTCATCTCGATACCGTGGGGGCGGTGCTTGACGCGGACGGGGCGATCGCCGTGCGCCCGGTTGCGGCTCACGGGTTGACGGACGGGCGAGATCATCACTGACCGCTGCAAAAAAGTCCCGTCGCAAATAGGGATAGTCCCCCACCCAAAGATTCTGACTGGGAATATAAACATCCGTCACTGCCTTGATCTCGGCCAGGTCAGGCTGGTTTGAGAGCAGCAGACATTCAGCGACCTGGCCCGGTGCGAGGAGCTTATGAACCTTGCGCAGCGGTGCTTTGATGATGGTGCGAAAACCGGAGCGATCGCCAATTTCCAGGTTAATTCGTCGCTCTCGATTCTCAATGATCACCAGCTCGCCCCGCTGGTTAAAGCTCTCATCTTCCCGGAGCAAGTCCTCGGTAATGAAGACATCCAGCACGCGACCCCGCCAAAAGCCACTATATTGCCAACGGCGATAGCCCGCATTCCGTCGGCTGGCCAACCAGACCGGTGCCCAGAGCCAATAAAAGCCCATAATGATGCCCACCACCAGGCGGGCTCCTGGTAATGCACCGCCGGTGAGCCAATTGACCAGCAGCACCACCACCCCCCCCAACACGGAAATCAGCACCCGTTGCAAAATCTCCTGTAGCCCGCCTTGCACGGCACTATATTGGGGCGCAGTGGCAACAGCGGGAATCAGTTGTTCAAATTTCTCGCGGGTCAGGGGGATGAGCATGGGGGGTTGGGCATTCAACACAATGTTATGGGTTGCTGGGTTGTCGAGAGACGGTAGGGGCAATCCCCCCATGGTTGCCCCAGGCCCCGCCGGGGTAGGCACGGGGGCACTACCCCTACAAAATAAACAACGGTTTCAAATGGGACGAGGTTTAGAGAATCTTCTCTAAACCATAAATCAGGGTCTTAAGTTCCGTCACCTTGCGCACGGCTAAGAGTACCCCTGGCATGTAGCAGGTGCGATCGCTGGTATCGTGGCGCAGGGTATAAATTTGCCCCGGTGCGCCAAAGATCATCTCTTGGTGGGCGATATAGCCCGGCAACCGAACGCTATGGATGCGGATGTTTTCCGACGCAAGGGCCCCTCGGGCCCCCGGCAGGCTTTCGGTCTCACTCACCTGCTGCGGATTGAACGGTTTGCCCAACTCCGCGAGCATCGCGGCGGTCTTCACGGCGGTACCGCTTGGGGCATCGGCCTTTTGGTTGTGGTGGAGCTCGATGATCTCCAGATGGTCAAAATATTTCGCGGCTTGAAGGGCAGCCTGTTGCATTAAAATTACGCCGATCGCAAAGTTGGGAATCACCAACGCCCCGGTGCTGGCCTTCTCGGCAAATTCGCGCAGCTCATCGAGTTGCTCCGGCGTTAGACCCGTTGTCCCCACAACCGGCCGCACGCCGTAGGCGATCGCACTGCGCACATTTTCATACACCCCATCCGGATGGGTGAAATCCACCATTACGCCCTGGATATTCTCTTGGGTGGCCAGCACCAGGATGCTCTGCAAATCATTGACGATCGGCACCTCTAGCTCGCCACAGCCTGCGACCAGTCCCACGTCTTGCCCCAGCAATTCGGGGTTATGGTCAACAGCTCCCATCAAAAACATATCGTCGGCCTGGGCGACGGCCTTAATCACTTCGCGCCCCATCTTGCCGCCGGCACCATTGACGACGACGGGAATTAAGTCTGCATTGCTGGTCATGGATCGTTACGTCTGGGGTGGATGGAACAGAGCTTATTGTATAGCGGGAGCTGACGCGATTTGCGATTGATGGGGATCTTGATAGTCAAGGTGGTGTTGTACTCCAGAACCAAAGGATTAGGGGAGGACAGATCATCCATCCATCCATCGCAGCGTTTGGGGATCTCAACGAGAGTGTGTTTGACGGGAGCAGAATGAGTTCGGGATGATCCATTCAATCGATTTGACTTCTAAGAAATATCGCTCACAATCGTGAACGCATCTATATCGCAAAAATAGATGTTCACAGATGTTGAATCTATCGCTTGGTGATCGGGATTTACGTAGAAACTGGATTGCGTATATATACTGATTTTGGTATGCGTTGATGTTGGAAAAAGAAATTGTATGCTTCGTGGGATAAGAGTCCTGGTGTTCTTGGTGATTCTTGGCGCTAACCGCACATATTGATCAATTACGCTAAAAAAACACAAAAATATTGATTTTGTGAAGTTGTTGTGTTTTTTCTCCGTTAGGAGAATGAAAAAGGATGGGTTAGGATTTAATTGTTGGCATCCAAGCGTCAATGACATAAAAAATATGTGAATTGAAGGCTGGGTTATGACTTAGTGATGTGTGAATTTTGTATAAACATAAACCACGAATCGAGGAATCTATGACAATAAATTCAATGCTTGAGCAAACCGATAAAACTGTCCAGACACGTTATGGCTATGGTTCAAGTTACAACCATCTATAAATTATTGTATATACAGAAGAAAAATAGACTGATATTAGTTGTTCTAAAGCCAACCTTATTGGGTTTTGCAAGTGTGCTCTTCTCCAATAATTTCTCTGGTTTACTCTCAGAGTTTGTAAGTTTCGTCAAAAACAATAAGTGAGTAATAAACATGAATCTTGATGATGTAAAAATTGCGGCTGGCTTCGATCTTATGCTTTTTCGAGGAATGGCAAGCTGGCTATTTGAAAAAGATCCAGGAGCTGGTGGAATCCCTAAATTTTTTGAGGTTGACTACAATGGTGTGGCGATCTTCATCTCACTCGCTTCTCTGAATGTTGATGTAATGGACTTAAATGGAGAATTAGTACCCGCCCTATATATTGAAGGGAATTTTGTGATTGGTAATAGCTCTGAAATTGAATTTGATGCCCAAGTTGAAGTCAATCCTATTGTGCAGCAAGGGGAAGATGAAGCTGTTGCAGCTTTTGAAGCAGGTGCTGTATTGATCAATAATACCGGCTTAGATGAAAATATTGTCAATGACATCAGTGCTGAAGCCGCTCAGTTTATCAATGAGCAGCTTGCAAAGATCGAGATACCGATCTTTGATGGACTGATTGAAGAGCTTGAGGCTGCGTTTTTTCCACAAATCGGTGATGAATTCCCGAATGGAGAACCGCCCTCTCGTGATCAGTGGGCGACTCACTTTTACTTTGGCCAACCCCATACTCTCAAACATGTTGAGGTTGGTTTCCCGTTAGAACAGCCTGACCAACCCCAGATTGAATCAGAAACCCAACTCCCCACAACCTATGCATTTGTGGCAACAGTTGCCCTACCTGATGAGGATCCTACTTTGCCCGAGCCTCTGTCGATTGTTCCTGAACATACAGGAATTCAGATTCTTATTGCAGAATCCGCCATGAATGCACTTCTTGCGAATGAAGCCATTGCTGCCCAAGAGAGTGATGATATTAATATTCAATCATTGAATCTGCAAATGCATACTCTAGGCGTTCAGACCAATGGAGAGGCGAATAAATTTCAGGTTTCTATTAATTGGGATGGTCTTTTAACGCTTCCATTTCGTGAACGAATGATGCAAACAGAGAATGGCTCAGTGCAATTGAATGAGGGTCTTGTTGATGTGGTTACTTCAGGAATTGATGTTAATGTACCAATCCCTTGGTGGGTTGTTCTTTTCCCTACGCTGCCAGCTAGCATAACCTATCTTCTTGTGAAGGCAGAAGCCCCTGATACTGTTCGCTCAGAACTCAAACAAAAGGTCGCTAAGGGCTTCAATGAGGTGCTTGATAGCACGATTAGTCAGTTAAGTGGGTTGGCAGATATTCCGCTGATGGCATTTGCTCAAGATGCTTGGGTGTTAGATAAGCATTACACGATCAGTCTGGTTGCCTTTGCGGGAATTAATTCGACCACTATCACTGAGGTGCAACATGATACTTTCCAGGTCAAGGGCGCATCGGGGCAATCCGTGGGTCAGCTGCGTCTTGGGACGGGTCATGTTCTGCACCCAAAAGAGGCGGGTCAGCTCTTAAAGGAAGGAATATTGCGGATTCCTGGCTACCATGGCGTGAACGGCCCCTATGGTTACTATGTTCGCTCTAATCCGAATGGCGATCCGAACGACAATCTCGTTGATCCAGAGTTGATTTTCACTGATTAGGGGTGATGTCTAGGGGCTGTCATGATTAGATATCAATGCTCGTGCGTTAAGGCGAAGCATCAGGGTCTTGCCGTGTAAAGCACGGTTTATGAAATCAATATCCAGAATTGATTTAAATAAATGGATGAATCGACTATCATAGTATGAGATCGATAAACAAAACACCCAACTTTTAGAATCATGCAATCCTCACAGATCTCAACCTCGAATGCTTCACAAACCGCGATCGCAGCCTGTGCCGCTCTGGCTGGCTTTCTCTTGGGCTACTCTGTCATCCAAGCCGGACTGAGCACCGCCACATCCAACCTAGATGCGCAGATCCAAATCAGCGCTGTGCCCCATGAGGGAACCCTCTGGGCTGATGTGGCGAATTAGGGACTGTTAAACCTTGTCCAGTTTGAAGCCAGTCGTTTATTTGTAGGGGTAGTGCCCCCGTGCCTACCCCGGCGAGGTCTGGGGCAACCACGGGGGGATTGCCCCTACGTATTCCGAAAGTTACGGCTCTCAATAAAACGTATGGTAGGGGAGGGTTTCAAACCCTCCCGCAGCGACAGCCCCTACGCCGTCAGCGCATAGGGATTCGTTAGCCGCTCCAACTGCTGCACCAAGAGGCTCAGGAACAGACCTACATCTGTGACCACGCCGATCGACTCCACGGAACCGCGATCGCTCAACTTGGTCACTACCGCTGGATTAATATCCACACAGACCATCTTCACGCCCGCCGGGGTCATGTTACCCACACCAATCGAATGGAGCATGGTGGAGAGCATCAGGATCATGTCCGTGCCTTCGAGGAGGCGGGCATATTCGCTTTGGGCTTTGAGCAGATCCATCTCTGTATCCGGCAAGGGGCCATCATCACGGATCGAGCCCGCTAGGCAGAAGGGCACATTGTTCTGGACGCATTCGTACATGATGCCCTTGGTCAGCACTCCGGCCTCGACGGTTTGGGCGATCGAGCCGTAGCGTCGCACCGTATTGATCGTCTTGAGGTGATGGCGATGGCCGCCACTGACGGGGACGCCCTGCTTCATGTCCACACCCAAAGAGGTGCCCATAAAGGCTTGTTCCATATCATGGACGGCGATCGCATTGCCCCCTAGGAGCGCCTGCACATAGCCCTGCTGGATCAGATAGGAGAGGTGCTGACTGCCCCCGGTGTGAATCACCACCGGCCCAGCCGTCACGGCCACCTTGCCGCCCTGATCCCGAATCCGGCGCAGCTCCCAAGCGATCTGCTCCACTACCAGCTCCACGCGGCGCTCACTGGAGACGCCGGCCCCCATAAAGCTAAATTCTTCCTTGCTGGCCCGTTGCTCCCGCTCAGCGGGTTTGCGCACGGTGCGCAGACCCTGAGTGCCCACAACCACTTGCTCCCCCAGGTGCAGATCCCGCAGCAGTTTACAGCTTGCCAGGGGCCCATTAGTGGTGTGGCGAATGGAGATCGCCCCATCCATACGTTGATTTTGTACCCGCACCCATTGATCGCCAATCCGGACTTCAGTGGGATAGATCGTCGTCACATAAAAGTCATCCGGTGCCACGCCGGTCAGGGGTACATCTTCGAGGGTGGCATTGCGTTCGTCATCGGGTCGCTCCACGGCACCAATGCGAATTAATTCCATCATGATTTCCGCCATCACCTCACCGTCTGGGGCAGAGACGCGCACTTGGGTTTGGGAGGTACTTTGGCGCTCGGTGCCGAGATCAAAGTTCAAGACCTTGAAACTGCCGCCCCGCTCCACAATCGAATCCAGGGCGCGGTTGAGAATGCCGGAGTCGAGTAAATGTCCCCGCATCTGCACCGTGCGGCTCTGAACCGTCACCGCCGCATGCACATCGGGTAAAACGGGCTCGGTGGTACGGAGGGTGAGGCATTTGGCTGCGCCGCCAGCCTTAAGGAATTCATTGAGGGGGGTTTGACGCACCTGGAAGCCGGCTGCCTCAATTCGTGCCTGCAAGCCTGTGCTGATCTGGTTCATGATCACCACGTCTTCCACGTTGACGGCGTTACAGGCGAAGTTGACCGCATCGCCCTCGGTGATGGCAATCCGCTTTTCGGCCGGCACCCGCTGCTCAATGAGATGGTTGGAATAGGCATCAAAGGCGGGTGGATAGTAGAGCAGATAGCCGCCCGTGAGGGGACAAAAGCAGGTGTCAAGATGATAAAAGCGGTTGTCCACCAGACGCAGGGAGAGCACTTCAATATCCAGCCATTGGGCGATCAAGGGATGGGAATCCAGCTCGGTACGGAAGCCATAGCCGGCCCAGAGCCAGCGCCCCTCCCGGTCTAAGAGGGCATCGCCGGCCCCTTCAAAGGGCAAGTCGGCGGGCAACTCATGGACGATATAGCCCTGGGACTCAAACCAGGCTTTGAAGTAGGGTTCTTCACCCTGACGTTCCGGGTGGAGAAAGCGACTGAGCACCACTTGAGCCCCTAGCACCAGCCCGGCATTGGCGGTGAAGACCATATCGGGCCAGCCTTTTTCGGGCTTCACCAGCTCGACGATCGCATGATCTTTGATCAGATGATGCAGATCCTGCCATTGCTCGGCGGCGCGATCGCGGGAGGACCTATGCACATTCCCTTCCATCCAGGGGTTAATCACATAGTCAACGTCGTAATGCTCGGGCGCACACATGAGGATGCGAATCGGGTCAGACATGGTTTAAATACTGGAGTTCTTCTGTAGATTGATGACAAATAATGAGGGGTTGGCACCTCAGCAGATTTGGCGTGAGAGCCAATCTTTTATTGTATGGGCAGGGGGTAGAGCCGTTATTGATTTACAGAGAAAATTCTGGATCAGTATGGACGAGTGGTTAGGGTGTGGTGGGACGGTACAGTTTGCTCAAGGCGGCGATTTTTTCTTGATGGCGTTGGCGTAGCGCTTCTGGGGCAATGATTTTGCAGTCGGCGTAGTAGGGGGCGATCGAGCGAAAGAGCCAGAAGGTGTTGATCACGCGGCGCTTGATCCAGCGATAGTTTTCTCGAATTTCATCGGCGATGTCATCTGGTTTGGGTTCATAGGCTTTTCTGAGCCAACCCAGTAAGTGTAATTGCACTTCAACGCTGTCGAACCCCCCTCGCCAAGGTTTTTCGATAGGAAGGATGTACTTTATTCGCTCTAGTCTAAGACATCGATGGTGCTGTAGCTCGGGTATATCCTCGCTATCTGCTGTCTCCTCACACCAAATATGTACGTACATTCTCTTTTCGATTGACTGAACCTCAGCAAAGCACACGGTAAATTCGAGGGTCTCGCCTTGGGAATTTTTGTAAGTGAGGAGAAAAGACTGCTGTTGCTCAATCAGTTGATTGAGCCGGACTCTGATCCCTTCAATGGGTTGGTTTAGGTCTTGCAAGAGTTTGCTTAAGGGCGATTCTAGGTCGCCTCGCTCGATCAGAAAAGCAACCAGGGTTTGGGCGTGATCGCTGAAACCTTCATCAATCAGGAGTTTGACGGCTTGGCGCAAGGCTTCAACTTGAGGGCGATTGAGCTGAAAGGGCTGGTCAACTTCTAGATCACCCTGAGCGATCGCCCCCAATAACCCGGAAACACTAGGATTTTTGCCCCAATAGATCTGGTTCTGGGCGGCGATCGCCTCTAGTTTTTCCTTGGTTCCGGGCGGAACTGACAGTGTAATTGTGTCTTTTTTGCGTGACATTCATATTTTGTAATTACATTTGCTTGCATCTCGACTTTTTTTATGCCACTATAAGCATATCGCAATGACAAACCCCGTTGGGAGCGGCCAATGGCGAACTACTCCATTACACTCAAATCGGTTTACTCTTGTCCGGCGGATGAGACCCCCAAGGGCGTTAAGCTACCCGAGGGCTGGCATCTGGCTTGGCATCAAGCCGAGACCTACAAGGCATTGCAAGACCCCAATGTTGACGTGGTGTTTAACACAGCAATGACGGGAGATGGCAAAAGTCTGGCGGCGTATCTGGGGGTGTTGCAGGGGAAGGACTATGCGATCGGGCTCTATCCCACCAATGCCCTGGCACGGGATCAGGAGATGCAGGTTCAGAATTACATTGAGACGTTTCAACCTAAAGCTACGCCCCGAGTCAATCGGTTGAGTGGGCCAGAATTGGAGATTTATGCTGAGCAGGAGGGTTTAAAAAAAGGGAGCGCGATCGCCTCTCGCTCCTCTCAATCTGAAGTTCTAGTTACTAACCCTGATATTTTCCACTATCTCCACCGGGGGGCATATCTGATCCCGAACGAGAACCCAGATAAGCTCTGGAATCGCATTGATAAAGATTTTGATGTCTTTATTTTTGATGAGTTTCATGTGTTTTCTGCACCCCAAGTTGCCAGTGTGCTCAACACGATGCTGTTAATTCGCGCCACTAATCGACGTAAGAAGTTTCTCTTTCTCTCGGCAACACCCAACAAGAATCTAATTGCTCGTTTTGAGTCAGCGGGATTTCGGATACAGGAAATCAATCCAATTGATGCAGGGATGTATCAATTCCCAGCAGACCAGACCACCGCCGACCAACTCGACCAGCAGTATTGGCGGCAGGTTGCTCGGGCGATCGCGTTGGAATTTGTCTCGTTAGAACCTACACATCAAGCCTCAGAGCAATGGCTCAAGGATAATCAAACCGAGATTCTGGACTATTTCCAATCTCATCCCCATAGCAAAGGGGCGATCATTCTCAATTCGATCGCAGCGGTGAAGCGATTAACACCATTATTTCGAGATTTATTCGCGCCTCATGGTCTTACGGTTCGAGAAAATACGGGTTTATCGGGGTCAACCGAAAAGGCGGCCTCGCTGGATGCAGATTTGGTGATTGGTACGAGCACGATCGATGTGGGGGTGGATTTTAAGATTAACTTCCTCATTTTTGAGTCTGCGGATGCAGGGAATTTTATTCAGCGGTTAGGGCGTTTGGGTCGGCATGATGGAGCTCAACCGGATAAACCGTTTCAGGGTTTTAAAGCCTATGCGTTGGTTCCGAATTTTTTTGTGGGGCGGTTGTTTGAGGCGAAAGATGCACCACTCAAAGCCGAAGCTGTGTGCGATCGCATCTCGTTCCATAATCTGATCCATGATAAGTATCGCTCGATGAACAGCTTTGAGGGATATTATCGAAAATGGGGAATGGTTCAGTCGGCTGATATTTTATTGAGTCTGAAGCGCAAAGAACTCAAGTCACAGTATAAAGAGAGTTGTGATCAGTTTGGCGCAGGCTGTCAGAAGGTTTTTCGACAGAGTTTCAGGACTGTGTTTCAGGATATCAACGACTGGAAACAAGAATGGGGAGAGGAGAATAAGGGGAACCCCATCGCGGAGAATGCAAAGAGCTTCCGAGGCTCCAGTCCGTTGCAATGTGGGTTGTATGACCTGACGGAGAAATATGAGGGCGATCGCTTTAAAACCTATGATCTGTCAGGGATTTTGGGCAATCTCAATATTGAGATGTGGACGAAAAAGGCGTTCCTTGATGAGCTAGATGAAACGGCAAAACGTTTGGGAGAGCCGATCGCCAAGGGACGGTTCCGTCATTGCTTGGGCTTTATGAAGCTCCAGGGCTATCGAGAGGAGCGACTGAACTGGACGTTTACCTATCCCGATGATTTACAACCCTTGGCCGATGCCTGGCAAGTGCAGGTGGTTCGGGGGGTGCAGGTTTGGCAGCCGGATAATATCTGGATTGGCTCGATCAACCGACGGCTTCGCACTCAGGCGCTGGTTTGCTTTGTTTTGCGTAAGCCGATGCGGGAGGTGAGAGCGCGGCTGCAACTGCCGATGCATTTTCAGATTTACCCGATTAGTGATTCGGGCTCTGTCCATGACGCCACCGCGCCCTATGCGATCGCCTTTGGCCAGTCGGCGCTGTTGCTGGAGACCTTGGCATATCGCTTTAAGGGTGAGGGGGGTGAGTCATGGATTGTGTGAGGGCGATCCCTAGTAGGGATGCTCTGATGTTGGAGAATAAAGAGCTTACAGCAATAAGCACAGACCTATTCTTTTCAATCCCTGATAGGGATGATTCAAGTCTCCTCATCCGTATCTTCGTATCTATGGTTGAATAAGTCAATGCTTATAACTAGTTGAATAAGTCTGATAGCTTAATTCTTAAAAGGTCTTGACACGGGCTATCACAATTTATATCGTCGAGTCAATGGGGCTTACATATGTCTGAATATTTAGCGCAACCCCTGAATTCACACAACTACGGAGGTTATCTATGAAAGATGACAGCTTGTCTCGCCTGATTGCGTTGCTCAAGGATGGACTCTGGCATCCTGCCGAAGAGCTAGCTCAAAAGGTTAGCTGGCGGTTTGGAGCTGCTATTCATGTAGCACGCAGGAAAGGCTACGGTATCGAAACCCGCAAGGTTGCTCATAATCAATATGAGTATCGACTACCTTCAGCCTAGCTAAAATGATTGCCCTTGGTGCAGTGATGCCTGAATTGATTTTCGGTCTCCCTGCACCAGGATTGGAAGGGAGGCTACTCAAATAGCTTTCGGTAGTAAGGACAGACGTAGGTCGCCTTTACCCCCTGAATTGGTTGGTTAAGTCACTTCTGAGTTCTAAATACCTATGAGCTAGTAAGTTCTTGCCAGCCTCCCTCACTTCATATAAATAGGGCATAAATGACCGTTCAAATTCTGCGCAAAAAATTCACGGTGGGGCAGTACCACCAGATGATCGAGTCGGGGATCTTGACCGATCGCGATCGAGTTGAGCTGCTCCAGGGAGAAATCATTGAAATGTCACCCGTTGGCTTCAAACACGCTGCTTGTGTTGACCGACTGAATGATCGACTGGGTAAAAGTCTGGGGGATCGTGCAATTATTCGAGTTCAGAGCTCGATCCAGTTGAGTAATTATTCAGAGCCCCAGCCAGATATCGCTATTCTGCGGCGACGCGATGATTTTTATGGGAATGGTCATCCCCAACCCCCAGATATTTTTGCGTTGATTGAAGTCTCAGACACAACAATTAAATATGATCGCGAAACAAAACTTCCCCTCTATGCTCAAGACGGTATTCCAGAAGTCTGGATTGTCGATTTGGGCGAGCAGGCGATCGAGCGTTACACAGCCCCGAGCCCATCGGGTTATCAACAAACCCAAACCCTGACCCATCAGCAATTAATTCGTCTGCAAGCCTTCCAAGACATTACCTTCTCAATTGTCCAACTTCTGGGCTAGACCCAGAGCCCAGGGAGCCCAACCCATGAGTGATCTTGAACCCATCGATAGCTACATCACAATGCTAAGTGAAATCAAACAACGAATCCGTTCAGCACAATATGAAGCACTTAAAACAGTTAACACAGAACTAATCGCACTCTATTGGGATATTGGCCAGACCATTGTCACTCGACAAGCAGGCGAAGCCTGGGGAACATCCGTTGTTGAGCAGCTTGCGAAAGACTTACAATCCGAATTTCCAGGTATAAGTGGTTTCTCGGCTCGAAACATCTGGAATATGCGGAATTTCTACTTGACCTACCGAGAAAATGAAAAACTGCAACCATTGGTTGCAGAAATTGGTTGGACGCACAATCTCGTGATTTTTCAAAAGTGCAAGGATGAACTAGAGCGCGAATTTTATATTCGAATGACGCGTAAATATGGATGGACAAAAAATGTCTTGATCCACCACATCGAAAATCAGACTTATGAGAAAACACTACTCAATCAAACTAATTTTGATGTAAACTTGACCGAGGAGATTCGTAACCAAGCCAAGCTTGCTGTTAAGGATGAGTACACCTTTGACTTCCTTGAACTGAGTGATAACTATAGCGAACGTCAGCTTGAGACTGAGATTCTGAAACGGGTTGAGCCATTCCTGCGAGAAATGGGAGGTATGTTTGCCTTTATCGGAAGCCAATACCGCTTAGAGGTAGAAGATGAAGAGTATTTCATCGACTTACTGCTCTATCATCGTCAGCTTCACTGTCTAGTTGCCATTGAACTTAAAACAGGTAAGTTTTTACCTGAATATGTCGGCAAAATGCAATTCTACTTGTCTGCACTCGATGATTTAGCTCGGGTCTCTGGAGAGAATCCATCGATTGGAATTATTTTGTGTAAATCCAAAAAGAGAACAATTGTGGAATACACGCTGCGAGACTTTAATAAGCCCATTGGCGTTGCTACTTATCAAGTCGTCTCAGCGGTTCCCCAAGAACTTAAGCCCCTTTTACCTGCGGCAGAGCAAGTTGCCAAGTTATTGGACAGCATTGAATAAAGCACACTGTATTCACCCCATAGATTATGATGTCTAATTCTAATTTCCCCCCTCCCCAAGAACCAGATGATTTTGAAAACTTTGAGTTTGATGATACTTGGCTCAATGAAGATTTCGGACTCGATGAAGAAAGCGATCGCACAGTAGAACCGACAACCAAAGAACTCCTCACCCTCAAACTATTACGTGAGGCAATTCAGTCTCAAAATCCTGATGATACCGTGATGCAAGACTTTGCAGAGATGGTCTTGCCGAATCTACTCCGATACACTATCGGCGTCACTGCCAAAGGCGGTAAATTCTTCGCCGAATACCTCGATCGCGTCGTCAATCCCAAGCGTGTCGCCGCAGGTAAATCTCCCATTCGCCGTGACAACGCCGCCGATCAATCCCTCAATACGCACCTGCTCAATGGGCTCTTCCCCGCCAACCTGATTGAACGGCGACTGCAAGAACTCAACACCACTATCAGCCGCCTGGTTCAAGACCAAGAACGGCGTATTTTGATCGCGGGTTTTATTCTCCATGACTTCGAGAAATTCGACTATGACCTGATTCCCGGAATGCCCGAACAATATCGAGCCATCCGACGTAACCCTGAGGCGGATATTCGTAAGTTAGCGGTGGAAGCACATCGAGGCATTATCACTATTTTTGTGGAAACGCTCGGGTTAGACCGATTCATCTGCCCCGAACAGCCAGACGACTGGTTACAGTACCTCGATGATCTGTTGTTTGTGGCTTACAATGCCCAACGCCGCAATGATACCAATCTAAATTTATCGGAAGAAATTGAGAATGGTCTAGAGCCCGAGCTGCGCGATCGCGCCCTCCGCCAACTCGCAGATCTCACTTGTCTGGCCGATCGCCTCGCCTCCATCGTCAAACATCCCCAAGATGCCCAAGCCTATGGACTCCGGGAAGTTCTCCATAGTCTGAGCGATGGGCAACTGGCGTTTACCTATCATGCGATCGCCGAAAATCGAGGTGTGTTAACCAATGTCGTCAACAATGCGCTCGTTGATGCCCATACCGCACTCAACACCCCAGATCAGCAATATTACACACCGCTGCTTTATCTTCCAACTGGGGTCATTTATCTTGCTGGACGAGATGCCCCCACGGTAGAGCTGGAGACCTTGCCCGATCGCGTTGTTCACAGCATTAAAGACCTGTGTGCAGGCCAGCTCCGTTTACGCCAAACCGGGTTTGGGCGAGACGGCAAGGGCATGAAATATGCAGATTATTACAACTTATTTTTTGATGATGCGGGTTTAATGCAGGTTGCCTTAGCCGCAACGCTTCGTATTCTCAACCCCAACAAAGCATCTGTTGCCACTAAACGCAGTGAAAACCTGGTGAAGTTTCAATCTCAAGGGGTTCTCTCTGCTGACTATAACTTTACCTTTAGTGATGATATTCGAATTGATCAACTGGCCGAGTTTGGTGATCTGATGAGCCGCAAGATTTGGGGGGAACGAGTCAAACAGCTCGAAGGTGTGATCAAGCAGCGCACTAAAGATCGCAAAAAGCAGAAAACGCTCTCTGAATTGCCTGCGATTCCATCTGAGGTTTTACCGGAGACGATTGTTCATAAGGTGGCTGAGTTTTGGCAGCTCTCTAAATATGTACCTCAGATTCGAGAGATTCAAAAAATAAATGAGAAGCTCAAAGAGCTGAAGCTTAAGGGAAACTCAGGCGGCGTGCCCTATGAATGGTATTTCCTAGCGGCTCAGTTCCTCGCCAAGAATCCGGGGCTTGAAGACTTGCGTGAAACCTGTGGGAATGTGATAGACCATGTGACGAAGCTGACGCAGCCTGTGGTTGCACAATACGCGATCGCCGATGGCTGGGATGATCTGCGGCAATGGGTGCATCAGGTGGTAATGCTCCCCGATCAAACGCCAATATCTTCAGATGCAGAACAGGTTGAAATTTTTCTGAAAGAGCTAGCCTACTACAACGCCGCTAAGAAGCCAGGTCGGGGGCGGCAAATGATTTGCTCCATTTCCCATTCGCCCTACTCAGTGGATGAACAAATGGAGTCGGCGGTATTGTTTACGCCGCAGGTCTATACCAACAAGCAACATCTGGGTGGTTCCAATGCCAAGCGTAATATCTCCAGTATTGCAGGCATTGAGATGATGCTCCGGCAAATTTTGATGAACCAGACCCAGGCGGTGGGTAAGCGCTTTGAAGATGGTAAATATCGCTACCTCTATTTTTATCCTACTTACTATTTCACCCCTGAGACCAACACATTTTTGCAAAAAGCCTATGGTGATATTGCCCAAACTCGATTTGACACCAGTATTCGGAATCATTTCATCAGCAAGCAGCTCAATGCAGATTTCAGTCGTGATAGGTATCAGACAGTTGACACCTTTCTGATGGAAGAAAACTTAGCGCAGCGTAAACAGCTTCCTGATGATGACCCCAACCACAAAAAAGACCGTACTTTTAAGCTAGCCTATCCAGAAAATAAGCCCCTTACCTTCTATTTTATGGCTCTGCCACCAGGACGGGATAGCACTGATACCGAGTCCTGGATAATGCCCAGTTGGCTCGCCTTTGCGTTCCCCATGATCTTAGATGTCAAAACGGTAGTGTCTGAGTCGCCGATTCCCCCCTTTACCGATGGGGCAGAATTTGAAGAAAGTGTTTTTCTCGATAGTGCGCCCCATGCTTTTCGGACGCTGGTGGGCCGTGATCGCTTCCGGCTAGACTCAATTCTAGAAGGCTGGACAGATGGTAATGATATCAAACATCCAGCCCCCCTCAACACATTGACAGCGGCCTATGCCATCCATATGGATGTCAATGCCAAACAGGGGAAAGGGGGTTATGACGCCAATTGGGGCAAATTCACAGAACTGGCTAAAGACCTGGAAACCAGTCCACTTTATGTTTTTAGCTATCTAGCGAAGTGGGGCCGGGGGCTAAAAGCGGATGCACCCAGTCCGCCAAAAATCCGGCTCTACGCCTATCACTTCTACCCTTGCTTTGACCCCTATGCAATGTACAAATTTAATGAGGAACAATGGTCTATGACTTCTAAGTCTCCCTTAAATCACCCCTATAAGCTCACAGCATTATTTCGTGATTTCTATCGAGCAAATAAACGCTATAACCCTAAAGCAAACGCGGTTCTAAAACCCATTGACATCGCGGCTGAAACAATTCTCAAGGCCGAATCGAGTATGTTTTATGGTGAAGCCCTGATTGCTGTGGTTGCAGCTGAGGTGTTTAAGCTGATGGATCGGGTTCATGCTTCAACGGCTGAAGGTCGCTGGGTGATTAGCGATCGCGAACAAGAACGTCAGAAGGTTCTTGAATTTGCTCAGTATTTTGTCACAGATGTCTTTGAAGGTGCTTTTGCGGGCGATCGCGCCCGTCTCGCGGGCCGTCAAATCAACCTCATTCGTGATACCTGTGAATTTCTCTACCGTTTGGAGCAAGACAAAGAAAATCAAGCAGACAAGGCCAAAAAAGAGTCCGAGAAGCAGGAGAGTGAGTAGCGATGCTCGACCCAAATGCTGCTTACACATTCAGCAAAATTTTTGAACTCAAGATTCCGGCCGATGAGTTGGCTGATGATCTAGGCTATAGCCTAGCCAAAACAAAACTCAATTTGCCCCAGTATCCCGATGAGCTAGATCGCATTGAGGAGCTGCGATCGCGCATTGAAGAAGTCTTGCCCTATGTGGATTTCTCTAATGAAGCGGCTCGACGTGAAATCTTAATTGGGCGCGTTGTTTCGGAGGTTATTCACTATACCAAAGTACAACTGAAAATTGAATATCCCATTACGGTTACACAGCAGCTCCAAGGGTATCTCGATTATCTCTTCCGGGGTCAGACCGAATTTCTGGTCATTGAAGCGAAGCGTCAAGACCTCGACTATGGTATGACCCAGCTCGTCTCAGAATTGATTGCCCTCGATCAATGGGAGCGCACCCCCAACCAAGACACCATTATTGGTGCTGTAACAACCGGTAGACTTTGGGAATTTGCTCAGCTCGATCGTGCTAAAAAACATATTAATCAAGGACTAGAAAGCTATCGTGTCCCTGAAGATATTGAGCCGCTGATGCGGATTTTAGTTCAAGCCCTGACGGCTTAACCTCTGTAAAGTTCATAATTTCAACTACTGTAACGATCATGAAATTCATCAAAACCTTAGATCCCAAGTTCTTTCACGCTGCAATTCCTTATAAGCCAATGGGTAAATATGCCCATTTCCTGACGGTTCGCGTCACTGAATCTTATCCACTATTCCAAACAGATGGAGAATTGAACAAAGCACGCGTTCGAGCCGGTGTTCAAGATAAGACTACGATCAGCCGTCTCTCTATGTTCAAGCGGAAGCAATCGACGCCAGAACGATTGGTGGGCCGTGAGCTGCTCCGCACTTATGAACTCGTTCAGCCCGATGAGTGTGAATATAATGTTGCGTTTGGCATGGATAATCCCGACTGTATCATCTATGGGTTTGCGATCGGTGACTCCGGTTCCGAAAAGTCTAAAGTTGTGGTCGATACGGCGTTTTCAGTCACTGCCTTTGATGAATCTCATGAAACATTCACGCTAAATGCACCGTTTGAGAATGGCACAATGGCTTCTAAGGGAGAGAAAGGCTCTAAGCCGGGTGAAGTCACGAGTCGTATTAATCAGCAGGATCATATTCGTCCTCAAGTATTCTTTCCCAGTATTGTTACGCTTAAAGATCCCACTGAGTCCAGCTTTTTATATGTCTTCAATAACATCTTACGAACTCGTCACTATGGTGCTCAAACGACGCGTACTGGTCGAGTTCGCAATGAGCTAATTGGTGTTGTTTTTGCCGATGGTGAGATTGTCAGTAACTTACGCTGGACTCAGGCAATCTACGATCAAATGAAAACGGATGAAACCCTTAAGTCTCCTGATCCACTCGATGAGGATGATGTCTGTCAAGCAGCCAAAACAGCGATCCAATCCCTGATGAGTCAAGAATTTGTTGTACATATCGATTTTATTGGTGATGATTTCCAACCACTACTGACTGAAGTGAAATTCTTAACCACCAGTGAAGAAGGGATCAAAGGTATTTTACAACAGGCTGATAATGAGGCTAAAGCCTATGCAGATAAGCATATTGGCAAAAAGAAGAGTACCACAGGAGCCAAGTCATGACCCATGTCTACCGCTGCACCATAGAACTCCATGATAGCCTCTACTATGCCACACGGGAAATTGGACGACTGTACGAAACCGAGCCTGTGCTGCACAACTATGCGCTCTGTTATGCCTTAGGTTTAGTGGATAGTGAAAAATATGCAACCACAGTCTCAGCAGAGAATAGCTATCGCTATTTTTGCCCCATCCAAGTTCCGCTGTATGAGGAACATCTCACACCGCTCAATGAGCAGGAAATTTATGTGACTCCGGCTAGAGCTGTGCGACATACTGCGGTGCTCAACACCTGGAAGTACGCAGATAATCGCTATCATGTGGAGATGAAGAAAACTCAGAAAAATATTCCGAGTTTTGGCCGAGCGAAAGAGATCGCACCCGAGAGCCAATTTAAATTCTTTGTGATCTCGGCGAAGTCACTGACGTTTCCCCATTGGATTCGGTTAGGTAAATGGATGAGTAAAGCAGAAGTCAAAGTTGAGCCTCTCCCAACTCCAAAACGACATTCTGCTCGAGAATTCACTGTTGCGTATCCACTCAATCCGCTGGATGTTATGTTCACCAACCAAGTTATGAGCTATGACACCATCAATATGCCCCCTGTTAGTCTCATTCGTAATGTGCGAATGATGGGCGATTATTATTCCTTTGAAGGCTTGAATGAGCCGCTAAAACTACCAGTTAATATGCAGTATTGCTTTAGCCAATAGCCATGAAAATCCTCAACCCCAACCAATCTTATACCTTCAGCAATATATTCTCTATTAAGGCTGAAATCGATGATCTTGTCACTGATTTTGGCTATTCTTTGAGTCGTACCAAGCTCAACCCAACACAGTTCACAGGAGAGCTTAGAAATGTTGATCAAATCCAACAAAAAGTTGAAGCACTTTTGCCGCTGGCAAGTTTCAGTACAGAAATGGCTCGTCGTGAACTTCTGATATCAGAGGTTGTCGCTGGAGTGGCTATTCATGCGAATGCCCAAATCCGGATTGAATATCCCTTAAAGGTTTCAGAACAGCTCCAAGGCAACCTTGATTATTTGTTGAGAAAGGATAAACAGGTTGTTGTTATTGAAGCCAAAAATGAAGACTTTGTGAATGGAATGAAACAACTTGTGGTTGAAATGATTGCCTTAGATCAATGGAGTGAGTCCGAGCAGGAGACTTTACTCGGAGCAATTACTACAGGAAGTTTTTGGCAGTTTGCCCAGCTCAACTCAGCTCGGAAATTGATCGAACAGGGATTTGAGAATTATCGATTTCCAGAAGATGTAGAGATCTTACTCCGAATTCTTATCCAAGCACTGACGGGCTAATTCAACCAAATCCCTTCTGCCGTTTTTTCCTTTTAGTCTGCTTAACCCGGCTCAACAACTCAGCCGCAAACCCTTTCTGGTTCCGTAACTTCAAGCGTCGAACACGCTGAAGCTGGTACTCAATGACTTCTTGAGCGAGTTCATGTTCCGGATCAATGCGGGCATGGGTCAGGGAAATCACATTCATCACGCCCTCATCCCCTTCAGACTGCATCCCCACAAGAATCCCACCCGCATCTCCCAAGTAGGAGACGGTTTCAACGGCATACCATTGCTCGGGCGAAAGGTCTTGGCTTTGATCTCGGTCTTTGAGTAATTTACAACATTCCTTGGTCACACGAATGTTAAACGGCGTTGCTGCTTGAAGCTTGTCTTTGAGTTCAAGGGTGGCTTCATAATCGTCAATTTCAACCATTTTCTGTACCGTATCGCTCCACAATATTATGCCCCATAGTCTCGTCCTCAACCTCACGCCCCAAACCCCCATCCCCACCGGCTATCTCACCGGTCGTCATCTCCATGCGCTTTTTCTCACCCTGGTTAGCTCTGTGGATCAAGACTTGGGCGATCGCCTCCACCAAGACCACCAGAAAAAGAGCTTCAACCTCAGCCCCCTGCAAACCCTCCATCACCCCCGCAAACCCAAAACCCACCGACCCCAGCGCCAACTGCGATGGCAGTATAAGCAAAATGTGAGCGCCGGAACCCCCTGCTGGTGGCGGGTTAGCCTGCTCGATGACAGCCTCTTTAGCCGCCTCACAAATCTCTGGCTCCAGATCAACCCCCAAAAGCCTTGGCATCTCGGCCCTGCCAACCTGCAGATTACCAGCATCCTGGGCACGCCCCAAGCCAGCCAACCCTGGGCCAATGCCTGCCCCTATGCCCAGCTTTATGAACAAGCTAGTGAGAGCGATCGCCACTTTAGCTTTGAATTCGCCACCCCCACCGCCTTTCGCCAAGGACGCCGCGATAGCGCCCTACCCACCCCCCAAGCCGTTTTCTATAGCCTGCTCCGTCGCTGGAACCAATACAGTCCGCTCACCTTTGATAACCTTCCTCTTGATCACATTTTCCCCAGTCAGTTCGAGCTGAAAACTCAGCAATTGACCGATCGCTGTAGCAAATTTATTGGTTGTGTTGGCAGGGCTCGCTACCAACTTTTTGAAGATGCAACCCCCAATCAAGTTAAACAGCTCAATACCCTCGCTGACTATGCATTCTATTGTGGTGTCGGTCGGAAAACACCGATGGGGATGGGGATGGTGAGGAGAGTTAAAAGTTAAAAGTTAAAAGTTGTGAGATCATGGAGATGAAGATGGAGTAGTTACTGATTATTTTCTGGATTTAAAAAAGAATATTTCTGAACTAGAATTTCATTATCAAGCTCAAACAAGGAAACTTTGAACCTTGCACTTTTAAATTTGAACTAAAATGTCATCGCTAAATTCAAATAAAAATAACTTTGAACCTTACACTTTTAACTTTGAACTAACCCCCGTTCCCCTCGCTGCTCTCAATCAATACAGTTACTGCCCCCATCGCTGTTGGCGGATGTTTTGTGCGGGGGAGTTTATCGATAATGAATACACAATTGAGGGCACGGCTTTGCATCAGCGGGTGCATACGGTGGGCGCTCAGCAGACGGGGGAAACCTGGGAAGTGCGGGCGATATGGCTCAGGTCTGAGCGCTATGGTCTGACCGGGAAAGCGGACTTGGTGGAAGTGAGTGCAGGGCAATATGTGCCCGTGGAATATAAGCATGGGCAGCGGGGCGAATGGGCAAATGATGCCCTGCAACTCTGTGCCCAAGCGCTTTGTTTGGAGGAGATGACGGGTCAAGCGATTCCCACGGGCTATGTCTACTATGCCCAAACCCATCAGCGCCACGCAATCACTCTCGACGAAACCCTCCGCCAGGAAACCCTCAATACTGTTAATACTGTGCGTGAACTCCTGGAAACGGGTCGGATGCAAAAACCTATCTATGGCAAACACTGTAAAGGCTGTAGTTTATACGGTCGTTGTTTGCCTCAGGCGGCGAAGAAAGTCAGTCGGTATCAAGAGTTATGAGTTAAAAGTTAAAAGTTTAAGGTTAAAGATTAAAGATTGAAAGTGAAGAAATAGAGCTATTGGTTAAAAATTTAAGATTGAAAGTTAAAAATGAAGAAAACTAGAAAAGAATTTGATCACAAGAGAAGTATTTGAGCAGTAGTAATGCCTGATTTATATAGATCCTGAAAAAACTTTAACTTTGAACTTTTAACCTTTAACTCAAAAATGGGCACTGTTTACATCACACATGAAGACGCCTATATTGGCAAAACGGATGAGCGATTGACGGTTAAGGCCGATCGCAAGAAGCTCCTCGATATTCCCCTGATCAAAACCGAGGGGATTGTGGTGCTGGGGCGGGCGACGATTTCGCCTGCGGCGATGGATGAGTTGCTCGCACGTCAGATTCCGCTGAGCTTTGTAACGGGAACAGGGCGCTATCGGGGGCGGGTGGAGCCGGAGTTGAGCAAGAATATTTTTGTGCGGCGGGCCCAATGGTCAGTGTTGCCGAATTCGGCTCGGGCGGTGCATTGTGTGCAGGGTTTTGTGCGTGGCAAGTTGAAGAATTATCGCCAGTTGTTGTTGCGGCGGCAGCGGGAAGATAGCCAGTTGTCGTTGGCGGGGGCGATCGCCCAACTGGAAAAAGTCATTCCGGCGCTCGGGGCGGTGGAGTCGATCGATTCGCTTCGGGGTCTGGAGGGGGCGGGGAGTGCGGCTTATTTTGGCGTGTTTGATGCACTCATTCGTGGTGAGGCGTTTACATTTCGCAAGCGGGTGCGCCGACCGCCCACTGATCCGGTCAATGCCTTACTGAGTTTGGGCTATGCTCTGCTGCGCCATGATGTGCAAAGTGCAGTCAATATTGTCGGTTTTGACCCCTATTTGGGCTATCTCCACACAGAACAATATGGCCGCCCCTCTTTGGCGCTGGATTTGATGGAGGAGTTTCGTCCGTTGGTGGTGGATGCGATGGTATTGAGTACGCTCAATAACCAGCGGCTGACGCCTGCTGATTTTGAATCGGAGCCGTTGAGTCGGGCGGTTTCACTCACGAAAGAAGGTTTGAAAACGTTCTTACGGCTATATGAGAAAAAGAAGCAGGATACATTTAAACATCCAGTGATGAAGCGAAAATGCAGCTATCAGCAAGCCTTTGAATGGCAAGCGCGATTGCTTGCGAAGTACCTCATGGATGAAACCGAGCAATATCCACCGTTGATCCTTAAGTAGTTGAAAGTTCAAGGTTAAAAGTTAAACGTTAAACGTTAAAAGTTGGGAGATTTAATATGGAGATTGAGGAACGATCATTTTTGTTTGCGGTTCGGGTTGTGAAACTATGCCAGGTTCTAGGGGAGCAGCGAGGCGTTGCTAAAACACTTGCTAATCAGCTTCTGCGATCGGGGACTTCAATTGGTGCGAATGTGGCAGAGGCTCAAACTGCCCAGTCTCGTAAGGATTTTATTCATAAGCTCGGAATTTCTCTCAAGGAAGCTCGTGAAACTCAATATTGGCTCCGACTTCTCATGGCGACAGATTTGATTGCTGTTGAGCGTCTTCAGCCTCTCTTAGAGGAGAGCAAAGTGATTATAAAAATTCTAGCCAAAATCATTGTCAGCACAAAAAATAATATGAACCAAGCTTGAAGAACAAACTTTGAACTTTTAACCTTAAACTTTTAACTCAAAATATGTTCATCGTCGTCACCTACGATATTCCGGAAGACAAACGTCGTACCAAGGTGCACAGTCTACTGAAGTCCTATGGTCAATGGATGCAGTACAGCGTGTTTGAATGTGAGGTGACGGCGGCGCAATATGCGAAGCTGCGATCGCGCCTCGAAAAATTGATCAAACCTGAAACGGATAGTATTCGCTTGTATTCGCTCTGCGCCTGTTGCCAGGGGAAGGTAGAGCGGATTGGGGGTGAGGATGTACGGGATGATGAGATTTTCTTTGTGGAGTAGTGCGCGAGGGGTGGGGTGTGGATTTTGGCGTTGGGGTTTGAAGGGGTTGAAAGGGTTGTGGGGTCTGGGTTTGGGCGGTTTGACTGGGGGCGATCGCCCGCGCACCTTACACAGCAAGGGTTTGGGGGATTTTGCTGTGAGGTGGGGGGCGGTTTTGGGTAGAATGGAAGGGCGATCGCGCAAACGCACCTTGAAAACTAGATATCATCAGGGTTCTGAGCGCGGGCGGTTCCAAACAACCAACATTCCTATGAGGAATTGAAACGTTAATGCTACTGAAAGCAACTCTGGCAGCGACGTTCCAAACAACCAACATTCCTATGAGGAATTGAAACCTTTCGGCTCTATTGTGCCCAACTTCAGGGTGCAGTTCCAAACAACCAACATTCCTATGAGGAATTGAAACATCACCAAACTGGCCCAACGCCACCAATGCAGCCGTTCCAAACAACCAACATTCCTATGAGGAATTGAAACGTGGTGGCCAGTGGGGCGACCTCAGTCTGAACAAGTTCCAAACAACCAACATTCCTATGAGGAATTGAAACTTAAGACCTCGGTCTGGGGCAGCTCATTGTATTGTTCCAAACAACCAACATTCCTATGAGGAATTGAAACTTTCTTGAGCCCCTACGCTGCCAGCGAAGACCTGGTTCCAAACAACCAACATTCCTATGAGGAATTGAAACGGATCAGCGAGCAGTGTGCGACCGCTTGAATAAGGTTCCAAACAAC
>JBCDEB010000072.1:0-33905 GCA_039180005.1 Cyanobacteria bacterium P01_G01_bin.54
ATGATTGCTTTTCCGAGGGTAGATTGCACTTTTTTATTGTCAACTAAATGGAGACGGTTGTCTTGATTTTGGTGTCGTTGAATCTTTAAAGGTGGACAATTATGTATTTTTCACATACTACAAGTTGAGGTGCGGAATGTCCGTCGTGAGCGACGTTCCAAACCTCACCATTGAGGTTAAAAACCGTTTTCAGTTTAAAACTGTCCGGACTGTTGTCATTAACGTTAAACCGAAAAAGATTATTAATCTTCCCTCAACAGCAGCAACTGTGTTGCTTCCAGATGAATCAACCAAGTCAGGGGCAGCTGCTTGAGTCGTTGCCACTCCTCTAGAGATACTTCTGCTTGGAGCTGATAATCTTGCGGATCTTGGGGCGATTCATGGAGCTTGAGGTATAGAATCAAGCGCTGGGGGGTTTCGCGGGTCATCGCTAGCCAAGCCGGGAAGGTATTGTCGAATCGATCGCTGCTCTCATCAGCAGCGATCGCCAGCGACTTCAAGCGAATCTGAGCAGCCCGGAGCCCAAGATGGGTTGTTCCGGCAGGCAGTGGTTGGGTGAATTGCAAGGTACAGTTCCAAGCTAGGACTCTAACGGTTTGGTGATCCATTGCAACAATAGGAGAAATATTTTCACAACCCGTTAACCGAGCCGCTGCAACGGTTTGGGGCTGTTGGAGCACCTGCTTCTTTGGGCCTGAGACTACTGCCTGACCGCGATCGATCACCAACAGGCGATCGCACAACTGATAGGCCACTCCAACATTGTGCGTTACCAACAGCGTCACTCCTGGAAACTGCGCCAAATGCCCTTGCAGATCGCCAGCGAGGCGATCGCCCAGATGGGTATCCAACGCCGAAAAGGGTTCATCGAGGAGCAACAGGTCCGGCTGACTGGCCAAAACCCGCGCCCAGGCCACCCGCTGCTGCTGACCCCCCGAGAGTTGATGGGGGCGGCGATCGCCCAAACCCTCAAGCTGCACCGCTGCCAACTGCTGCGCGACAATCTGGCGGCGTTGGCTAGACGAGAGCCCACGCGGCAAGCCAAAGGCAATATTTTCCGCCGCACTCAGATGCGGAAAAAGCGCATAATCCTGAAACAAGATGCCCACGCGGCGCTCCCGACTGGGGAGATTAATCCCCACGGCCGAGTCAAACAGAACCCGACCATTAAGCACAATGCGCCCAGCCTCTGGTGTTTCTAGACCCGCAATACAGCGCAGAATCAAACTTTTGCCCGCACCCGATGCCCCGAGAAGTCCCAGGGGGGAGCCATTGGCATTCAGATCAATATCCAGGGTAAAGCCGGGAAACCGCTTTACCAATTGCACCGAGAGGTATTGAGACCCCCAAGATGGCACTGTAGGGGAAGGTTTTAAACCCTCCCGCACCGGGTCTTCTCTGGTTAATGCAGGGGATTCAGGATTCAATTCTGTCGATCGCCCAATTCTCAAAACCTTGGCTAGGTGGGCAATGCCCACCCTACGAAAGAACTGCTTCAGCGGAGATATCCCAACAGGAATTCCCTCTCGGGAGGGGCTCTCTCGCGCAGCAATGATCGGGGTGGGTCGGGTGTGGGTATTCACCAGCATCAACCCAGCCAAAGTCATCAAGATAATACAACCTGTCCACAGCGCAGCGTCCCGAAATTGCCCCGCTTCCACGGCAAAATAAATCGCCATCGGTAGCGTCTGGGTCTTACCCGGAATATTCCCCGCCAGCATTAAGGTTGCCCCAAATTCACCCAGAGCACGGGCAAAAGTGAGGGTGATCCCCGCGAGAATCCCCGGTGCTGCCAGGGACACGCTCACCTGCCAAAACACGCGCCATTCCGATGCACCCAGAGTCCTTGCTGCTGACGGCAGCGCTGGGTCAATTTGCTCAAACGCCCCGAGCGTGGTCTTGTACATCAGCGGGAAGCCCACCACCGTTGCGGTGAGAATCGCGGCGTAGCCCGTAAAGATCAGCTTGATGCCAAGGCGATCGAGCCCTTGGCCCAGTGGCCCGTTTTTGCCCAGCAGTAGTAATAGACCAAATCCCAAAACCGTTGGTGGTAAGACGAGGGGCGCAAGCAAGAGGCTATCCAGGAGCGATCGCCATCGACCCCGATATTGCTGCATCCCATAGGCGATTGCTACGCCGAGAACAACGGCGATTGCAGTGGCGATCGTGGCGATGCGCAGGGAGAGCCAGAGGGGCGTGAGATCCATAGACCCGTTCACAGTTCGCAGTTCGCAGTTTACAGTTTCCCTGCTGGAGACGCTGCACGAACAGCATTTGGAGCCTAATGCACACTAGGGAATTTGCACACCTTAATTTGTGTATTGGAAATCCCTTTAGGGGCAATCCCCCGTGGTTGCCCTGGCGTGTTGCGTGACGGAGGGTTGATCGGTGGGCGGCCGAGACCGGGGTAGGTACGGGGACGCTACCCCTACGGGAGTTAATGAAGAAATTTTAATGTACCTTTTTAGTTGCGCCACGGCACTAGGGAAGTGGCATAAATCCAAAGTCCCGAAACGCCATTTGAGCCATGTCACTCTGGAGAAAGGCAATCCACTGCTCGGCCGCTTTGGGGTGCTCACTGGCTTGCAGCACGGCGATGGGGTAGCGAATCGGGGGATGAGCTGCGGTTGGCACGGGCAAGAGAATACGAACGCGATCGCCGAGAGCAGCATCGGTCGCATAGACCAAACCCAGTTCGGCATTGCCCTGCTCGACGGTAGCCAAAACACTGCGCACATTGCGGCTAAAGACCAGCTTGGGTTGCACCGCGTCGAACAGTGCCAGGTTCTTTAGGGCTTGCTGGGCATATTGGCCGGCGGGCACGGTGCGAAATTCCCCGACGACTAAATGCTCAAAGGTCGTGGTTTTGAGCTGTTCCCACGCTTGAATCCGCAATGGTGACGCTTGAGCCGTAATCAGCACCAGATGATTTGTTAACAGTTCCCGACGGGTTTCAGGGCGAACCAGTCCCTGTTGTTCTAGGGCATCCATCTGGGGGGCAGCGGCAGAGAAAAAAAGATCGACGGGGGCACCCTGTGCAATTTGTTGTTGCAGCGTACCGGAGGCGGCGAAGTTGAATTCAATCCGAAGCTTGGGATGTGCCGTTTGGAATGCAGGGGCGATCGCTGTCAGGACGTCCTGCAAACTGGCAGCCGCTGAGACGGTAAGGGGGATAGTGGCCGGTTCTGGGGCAAGCGCATGACAGCCGATACTCAGGCAGCAAACCAGCAGGGTGGCAAACAGCCATTTTAGGGAAAGGGGGTGGGGGAAAGGGCGCAGGGGAGAAGTTCTCAATTTTGGGGTAAGGGGCAAGAGGAAAGGGGTGGGGAGAAATCCTTGCGGTGTGTGACGGAATCTGGGGGGTCTGGCTATGATGAGGGGGTTCTTTAACAATCCGTTTTCTTTCAACACCCTAGATCAATGACCCATTCCACTGACGATCAAATTCCGACGCCCCCTGCTCCTGAAGGGAGTGAAGGTTCGAGCAATGCAGCGACAGACAGCAGTGAAAAAAAGGATAATACCTGGGTTTGGCTGTTGGTTGGCGGCCTCGGTTGTGGATGTTTAGGACTGCTTGGGTTTATTGGTGTGGTTGTCGTGATCGCCCTACCCTCGTTTTTGAATCAGGCGCAAAATGCCCAGGAGTCGGAAGGTCGCTTGAATGTCAATGCGCTGGTTCGCGGTCAGCAAGCTTATCATCTCGAGTCTGGTGAATTTACCCGCGATCTCAATGAATTGGGTTTAGGGATTGCCGCCGAGGGACTCAACTACACCTATGAGATGATGCCCCAGAATGAGCCGATGGGCAGCGTCTATATTACCGCTACGCCCCGAGCCAATGACGGCACGCTCCGTAGCTATGCTGCTGGGGTGTTTGTGGTTGAGGCGGCCGACATGAGCTTTACGGTCGCAGGCGTTTGCGAAAGTAATGACCCCAGCCCCGAACCCCCACAAATGCCGACCCTCGCAGCGGATGGCGAAACCGTGGAATGTCCCGAGGGCTCGACAGAAGCGTTGTGAACGTGAGTTTCGGTTAAGCGAAACGATCGCCTTCCTCGGGAGCCTTGAAATTTCGTTTTCAAACCCAGTTGTCAGGGGTTCAGCCCCCCGACACCTCCCGCTGAGGGGGAGAGGGCTCCCGACGGGCTCCGGCAATACCGGAGCCCGTATGGTTGACATTGCTAAATTTCGGGTCTTTCGCAATGTCTGCTTATCCAGAACCCATGTTTGCGAGTATCAGCGTTAAAAAAAATGGGAGCCGAATCACTCGGCCCCCAATTTCTTTAAGAGAGAGATTACCCTACTCTAGAGTTGCGGCACGTATTGCTCCTTTTCCGGAACTTCGGTGTATTCCGAGACAATTTGGCGGAACTCCTCACCATCAATCGTCTCCTTTTCAATCAGCAACTCAACCAGGCGATCGATCACTACGCGATTGTCCCGGACAATCTGGCGCGAGATTCGGTGACAATGCTCGGCAATTTCACGCACCTGGGCATCAATCCGGGTGGCGATCGTCTCGGAATATTCCGCTCGGCTCATCAGCCCATTGCCCAGGAACACTTCACCCGACTGGCTCTCTAAAGAGAGCGGGCCGAGGTCACTCATGCCAAAGCGTGTCACCATCTGACGGGCCATGCTGGAGACCTGTTGCAGGTCACCGCCCGCCCCTGTTGTCACTTCAATATCCCCAAAGACCTCTTCTTCAGCCGCGCGACCACCGAGTGCCCCACTAATCCGGGCCATCAGTTGAGCACGGGTGGTGAGACCCTGCTCTTCGTCTGGGGTAAACCAGGTCAGACCTTGGGCTTGACCTCGGGGAATTAATGTCACCTTCTGGACGGGGTCATGGTCTTTAAGTAATGTACCGACAATCGCATGACCCACCTCATGGTAGGCGATCAGACGCTTACTCTTGCCATCCACCAGGGGTGTGCCCTCCATCCCGGCAATGACACGATCGACCGCATCATCAATTTCGCTCATGGTAATTGCCTCTTTGCGTCGCCGCGCCGTCAAGATCGCCGCTTCATTGAGCAAGTTCGCGAGATCCGCACCGCTAAAACCGGGGGTACGACGGGCAATATTTTCTAGAGAGACCGATTCAGCAATCTTCTTATTGCGGGAATGGACTTCCAAAATCCGCAGGCGACCCTTGATATCAGGGGCATCCACCGTCACCTGGCGGTCAAAGCGACCGGGGCGCAGCAGGGCCGAATCGAGGACATCAGGGCGGTTGGTCGCGGCAATGATAATGATGCCGGTGTTGCCCTCAAAGCCGTCCATCTCGGTCAAAAGCTGGTTGAGGGTCTGCTCCCGCTCATCATTACCGCCGCCAATGCCTGCACCGCGCTGACGACCGACCGCATCGATCTCATCAATAAAGATCAAACAGGGCGCATTTTCCTTGGCTTTCTTAAAGAGGTCACGCACTCGCGAAGCACCGACGCCGACAAACATCTCGACAAACTCCGAGCCGGAAATGCTAAAGAAGGGGACGCCTGCTTCACCGGCGATCGCCTTAGCGAGCAGGGTTTTACCCGTTCCCGGCGGGCCCACCAGCAAAACTCCCTTGGGAATTCGTGCACCCACTGCCGTGAAACGCTCTGGCTGCTTGAGAAACGTGACCACTTCCTGGAGTTCTTCCTTGGCCTCATCAACACCGGCCACATCATCAAACATGACCCCGGTCTTGGCCTCCATCAAAAATCGGGCCCGTGACTTGCCAAAGTTCATCGCCTGACCGGGGCCACCGGGCATATTGTTGGAGCGACGGAACAGGAAAAAGAGAGAGCCAATCAAGAGCAAGGGAAAGATGAGGTTGCCCAGGAAGCCCCATACTGCGCCATCATTGCGTACTGGGTGAGAATCGAGGGCGACGCCTTGCGCACGGAGCTTGCTAATCAAATCCGGGGCCCGCATGGGCAGATCAACGCGGAGGGTTTGGAGGCGGCCATCGAGTTGGGGGTCAGTGGCTTGGACGATCGCGGTTCGGCCCCCTTCATAGAGGTCAACGCTCTTGACCCGGTTGGCCTCGACATATTCTAGGAAGCGCCCATAGGTCATACGGGTGTTTGCGGCATTGTTACTGGGGGTGTTGTTGCCACCTGCAAAGCTGCCTTGCCAGAGGAAGAAGCCAATGACCAGCGCCGGCAACGTCCAAAGCAGAATGACTCGCCAAGATGATTTCATAAGGGTTCAGGATGCTAATAGGGGATTTAATCGGGATCGGCTGGTGCAAACACGCTAACGACCGCGCTAGCGATGAAGAACACAAAAGCCAAGATGTCTTAACTAAATTTAACGTCTTTCTCATAGGGCTCGCAAGCGGCAGCGGTTGATTGCCCATTTGAATACCCGTTCAATCACCGCTAGCGTTCAGATGATTTGCTGAGAAAGACCAGGAGGGGAATGCTGCGTAGGGCCAAGTTTCCCTCATCCATGTGAAATTACGGGATTATTCATCGAAGGGAGAAAACCGCATCCAGTCCTCATGATGGGACAAACCTAACCTTGAACTGGTGGGTTGCAAGGTGTATTGAACTGATGCAGGGCAGGGAAAACCAGCCCCTACAATTCATTCAGGATTTTCTCTGACAAACGTATAGCAGCCTTACCGATTGGGAGGGGTGGTCTCACGTCGTGATGACCGGGGTAGGTCGGGTGTGTTCTGAACTTTGAACTTCGCAATCGTGGGTTTCATCTACTCTAAAAGTAGCAAGAACTACACTTTTACCTTGGTCGGCTCTGCCAACGAATCCTTGAGGAAATTGAGAGCAACGTGGCGCTGGGATCGGCAAGACAGATTGCTGCAAAAAATTTGATGACATACCCGAATTGATTGTGCTGGATCACAGCTTGTCTGGGTCATCATTGATCTATTGTTCTGGATTGACTGGTCTTAAGCTATTTGGGCTCGATCGCAGTCTCTGATTGGGCTAGGGCATCCTCCCAAAACCCGGCAAATACCCATTCTGAATCTGTGCATTGGTCAGCTTTTTGGGCAATTGAGCGCTGTTTTTCGCCCTTTTTTGGGTCAGATTAACGTCGGATTTAAATCCGGAGACTTTTACAGTTCTTTACATCAAGCCCCTGAAAAATTTTCTACACTAAAGGATGTAGGGATTTCCCCTCACATAGACATAATATTCCTCTTAAACAAACTTAATAAGCCATGATTAGTTGCCCCTGCTGTTCTCAATCCATGGTCATCCAAGTCCGTCATACGGGTGTGTACTGGTATTGCTCGGATTGTCGCCAAGAAATGCCCGATCTTTTGACCCTTGTCCTCAATCAAAAGCAGGCCCAACCTGTTCTAGTGCAAACGGCACAGGTGGGTTGAGGCATTGTGCTGCGCTTCTCAGGCGATCGCAGCAACAAACTGACCTAAGCGCTGACGCAGGGTTTCGAGGCCGAGGCGATCGCGTGCGCCCACATATACAGCCTGAGGATATTGATGTTGCACTGCTTCAAGTATCGTACTGGTGGTTTGATCGATCTTATTAAAGATCAACAGAGAAGGACCCGGTGCAATGCTCATTTGGGATAAGATCTGCTCCACCGATTCAATCTGGCCCGCCCAAGCGGGATGGGAAAGATCTACAACATGGAGTAAGGCATCGGCTTCACTCACTTCTTCGAGGGTCGCTCGAAAGGCATCAACTAGAGCGGGTGGCAATTGATGGATAAAACCCACTGTATCGGTGAGTAGCACAGTCAGGGGGGGAGCTTGAGCGTCGGGCTGAACCACCAGGCGGCGGGTCGTGGGATCAAGCGTGGCAAAGAGCTGATCGGCGGCATAGACCGCCGCATTGGTGAGGGCATTGATCAGGGTAGATTTCCCGGCGTTGGTATAGCCCACGATCGCCACGGTGGGTATATCCCGCCGCTGACGCTGGTTGCGTAGCCGGGCGCGGTGGGCCTGGAGTTGAGTCACCTCTTTCTGGAGTCGGCTGATTCGCCGCTGAATCGCCCGGCGTTCGGTTTCGAGTTTGGTCTCCCCCGGGCCCCGGGTGCCGATTCCGCCTCCGAGCCGAGACATGGCTTGACCCCGTCCGGTGAGGCGCGGTAGTTGATATTCCAGTTGGGCCAGTTCCACTTGCAGTTTGCCAGCGCGGGACTGGGCCCGTTGGGCAAAGATATCGAGAATCAGTTCGGTGCGATCGATCACCCGTACACCAATGCGCTGCTCCAGGTTGCGGGCCTGAGCGGGAGAGAGGTCACGATCAAAGACAACCAAGCTCGCGCCCAAGGTCTGGACGGCGATCGCAATCTCTTCTACCTTGCCTGCTCCCACCACGGTCTGGGGATGGGGTTGGCTCCGCCGCTGCTGCAACACCGCCAACATTTCTCCCCCTGCCGTATCCACCAGGCGGGTCAACTCCGCGAGATTATCCGCAAAGGTCTGCTGGGTTTGGTGCTCCCAGTCCTGGGTTTCGACGCCGACCCCCACAACGCGATCGCGATCGCTAGCTACCTGACGAGCGGTAAATTCGCGGCGAAACTCCGTCTCAAGACTCTCCACCAGTGCCAAAAAGTCTTGCTGGAGCAGTTGTTCCAGGGGCAAGGCTGCCGAGAGTAGCCAGGGTTCTGGGCTGGCTTGGGGCAGTAAATGGGCCAAATAAGCTTGCTCCACATAGCCCGTCGCCCCGCCGCCCCGGCGCTCAAAACCCTGTCCGGTCAGCGTGAGCATGACCAGAGCATCCAGCCGTTGAATCGCCATTGCGGTGAGCTGTTCTGGGGGGGGTGGCAGGGGTTTCAAGCTCGTGCCAATACAGCGAATTCCGGAAAGACGTTCCGCACCATAGCGGGGTAATTCCAAGGGCGGAATTTGGGTCTGGCGAGGGCTACCCACCCCAACTCGGATCACCTGGCCACGACGGTTGAGATAGACTGCCAGGGGTTGTTTGATCGCCGTGCTAATGGCCGCCAGCCGCTGGGCGAATTCGGGGGTGGTGAGACAGTCTTGGGGCAGGCGCTGCTGATAAAGACGGCGCAGTTGCTTAAGCTGGTTGGTCTTCAGACCTTGGAGCTGACCGTAGATTGTATCGATAGCGTGTCAACAGAATGCTGTAGTTGTCTATTGTAAGAAAATCCCGCATGGGTTGAGACGCTCAAACCAGCCGCGACAATAGGGAAAAGACGCCAAAACTAATCAAGAGCAGCCCACTGGCCGGATTAATCCACCCCGACCATTGTCGTAGGGCCAGGAGCTTTTTTAGGGTGGCCGTAAATGTTCCCGCCAAGACCAGGGGCGCAACATAGCCCACGGCATAGGCCAGTAACAATGCCCCACCCAAGACTAAGTCTTGGCTGCTGCCTACCCAAGCCAGCAGCGTTGCCAATACGGGAGTGCTACAGGGGGACGCCACCAGGCCAAAGGTCAGCCCCAGCAAATAGGAGCGCAATCCCCCAGGCAGGGTTGCGGCAATCCAGTCACTCCCGCCCCAATCCGGCCATTGCCAGGGAATGATTTCGAGGAGGTTTAAGCCCATCAGGATGGCGATCGCACTGACTAGAATCGGTAAGCCGAGACCCACCTGACCGTAGACCCAACCCAGAGAGGCTGCCCCAATGCCCAAGCCTGCCAAGGTCGTTGCCAAACCCAGAGCAAACCAGAGCGACTGCACCAGCGCCATACCGCGGCCTTGGGCTTCATAACCGCCAATGTAGGCAACCGTAATCGGTAGCATCGACAGCATACAGGGCGTCAAGCTGGTGAGTAACCCGGCTAGCCCAATCAGGCTGAGACTCAACGGGCTGAGGTGGGTGAGTTGTTCGCTGACTAAGCCGTTTGCATATTGCGAGAGATGATAGAGGGTGGTTTGGAGGGGTTCTAGCATTGCACAACCAACAAGTGAGACCAACCATCATCGTAGCTTGCTAGAAATGATCGCTGTTGGGCCAGAGGCTGTCTGCCAATGCATTGTTGTAAGGGGTTGATAGCCCCTCACTATTTGGTTGGGCGGGCGTGTTATCGCTTTTCCCATCAGGCTTCTGGGGGTAACTGACGACACGCCCTAGGGACTGTGAGCTGGATCAAGTCGAGCGGTGATGGGTTGCTGCTGCGCCAGCGATTCACAATCACAATACGTTTATTGTCCTTATCACGTTGAGGGTTTGTATCTTTTAATACAATTAATGTAGAAAGATAAAATTCTCCTGGAACGCCATGAACCCCTTTATTCAAGCCACCGCCAATAAGGCCATTTGTAGTTTCGTGGTCTCTCGCACCGAATATCAGACCCTCTCCCGTCTGCTCGATGACCCCCAGATCAATGAGCAGGATGCGATTCTCGCTCGGCGGGTGCTCTATGGTGTTCGCCATGGTCTCGTGAGCTTAGTCTAGGGATTGGATGACGTATCCTCGTCCTCAAGAGGATTGCAAGCCGACTAAGGCTCGAAACTCGGGATTGTTTTTCAGTTTCTGGAAATTAATATCTTCTTTTGCTTCTTCAGCCCAGACTTTACGCAAGGCGATCGCTTCCTTGAGACTTTCTAGCGCCTTGGGAATATCATTTTGCTGACTATAGACGATTGCCCGGTTGTACCAAGCATTAGAATAGGTAGGTCGTAACGCGATCGCCTCCTCATAAGCAGCCAGTGCACCAGGCCAGTCTCGACGAAGCGAGAGAATCGTTCCTTTATTGTTCCAGGCAGAATGATATTGTGGTCGCAACTCAATCACATCTTGATAGAGTTCTAGCGCCTGATCATATTGTTCTAAGGCTTGGAGGGTCAGCCCCAGATTGTTCATCGCGGTGTAGTAGTCCGCTTCGTTACGGATCGCCTCCTCGTAGGATTCTTTAGCCCGTTCATAGTCTTGGAGGAGGAAGTAGGTGTTCCCCAGGCTATACCAGATCAGCGCATTTTCTGGCCGAATGTCCAAGGCTCTGTTGTAGGAGATGACGGCCTCTTTATAGCGGTTGAGATTGTAGAGAGAACTGCCCTTGCCATACCAGGGCTCCGGGCGGTCGGGGCGTAAACGTGCCAGTTGCTCATAGGCGGCGAGTGCCTCCTCGTAGCGTTGGGCAGAAAAGAGTTGGTCCGCTTGATCTCTCACCTGCTGTGAGCGATCGGCCTCGCCGCTGCCCTCCTCGACAGCGATCAAATAACTCCGTAACGGAATTGCCCAAGACAGGCCCTGAGACTTGGCGTTCAACGTATCCTCGGCCACCGGCCCATAAATGCCCACCACTTGACCCTGATGGTTGAGCACTACATTGCCCGGCAAGCTGGGCTGAGTTTCGGTGGCATAGCCCAAACGATATCCCCCGGTAATGGGGAGTTCCAGGACTTGTTCAACGGTGGTCTCCAACAGATCTTGTTCAGTCACATCCGTGCCCTGGGGTTGGATAAAGCCGCCCACATAGACCGCATCCCCTTGGCTCACTTTAGTGGAGTCACCCAGGGGTAACACTGGGTAGGGGCATTGGGTGGTCTCACTCGCAATTTTGAGTTCTACTAAATCCAAGCCTTCAAACGTTCGATCTCCCTCTGCCGCTTTGGCTACACCATCAATAATAACGGTCACCTCACGCCCGGTCGCGATCGCCGTGCGGCTCGTCAAAACTTTACATTCATGACTATTCCCGGGGATCAAAACTCCCGTGCTAAACGCCTCGCCATCCGCATGTTTGACTCGTACGGTACTCTCGGCAATCCGGTCACGGAGCTGTTGAGGAGAGGGGTTAAACCAGCCCCATTGATAGCCCAGGACACCCAAACCCCCCAGCAATACCCCTGTGGCGACTCCCAGCGGCAAACGATAGCGCCGCAGGGCAGGGGGAACGGGTCGAGTGGTAATCGTTTCATGGGGTGTTTTGCTCGTCAGGGACTCGGGCGATCGCTGGGGGGCATGGAGCTGTTGGAGAGCTTGAAGCGCCTGCCTGGCTGAGGGATAGCGCTGACGAAAGTCGTAGCGCACCATCTGGGAGAGGACTCTTTCTAGTTCTGGGCTCACCTTCACCAGCGGACGCCAGACAATTTCACCCGTTTTAGGGTCTTGGGGTAGGGTTTCAGGGTCAACACCTGTGAGGGCTTGGATGCCAATCATGCCCACCGCATAGACATCACTACTTAGGCGGGGCCGCCCTTGGGTCTGTTCACTGGGCGCAAAGCCAGCTGTCCCAATCGAGACGGTTAGCTTGGTTGTGCCCGGTTCTGGAGAAACATCACCCAGCTGCTTTACGGCACCAAAGTCGATCAAGACCAGCTTATGGTCTGCCTTGCGCCGACGAATGTTGGCGGGCTTTAAGTCGCGGTGGATTACCTTCTGCTCATGGACAAAACTAAGTACCTCAAGAATATCGGTCAGTAAGCGAACCACTCGTGCTTCGGGGAGTTTGATCTTGAGGGGCAACTCCGATTCAAGATCATGGCCATCAATAAATTCTTCAACCAGATAAAACTCGCCCTCTTCCTCGAAATGGGCCATGAGTTGGGGAATCTGGGGATGCTGACCCAGTTGGCCTAAGACCTCCGCCTCGCGCTGAAACATTTGAGCGGCAATTTTGAGCACTTTGGGCGAGTTGTGTTGAGGCTTGAGCTTCTTTACTACACATTGGGGCTGCTTGGGAAATTGCTCATCGATCGCTAGATAAGTCTGACCAAAGCCACCATGGCTCAGGGGACGCACCAGTCGATAGCGACCCGCTAGCAGGGTATCGGGCGGCAACTCATCGGCCAATAGATCAGTAAACGAGACTGAATCGCTAAAGGTGGGGGTGCGCTGGCCCCCACCTTGACCCCCAGACATGCCTTCAGACGGGGCGTGGTGATGCGTGATCTGGGAGAGAAATTCGGTGGTTTGGAGATCTTCAACAATTTCGTTGGCATTCTCGTATGTACCGGCTAAAAGGCGATCGAGGCAGGTGGCGAGGTTTGCACTGGGTGGAACCTTCAGGTGCGTGCGCCAGTTTTTGGGGGTGCTGGGATGCTGACCCAACAGCACCTCGATCGCAATGATCGCCAGACTATAAAAATCAGACTGGGGGTTGAGGGGAGCTTGTTCATCGGTAGGGATATAGCCCGGTGCCCCCAAGCGCCCCAAGAGTTGCACCTCCCCTGTCGGGCCGATGCCGAGTAGCCCCACCTGATAGAACGCACCAAAATTGAGCAAATACCACGTTTGGCTGGGCTCATGCCAGAGCAGGTTCTGGGGGCTGAGGTTGCAATGCAAGGTATGGTGCTCATGAATGAAGGCGAGGCTTTGAGCCACGGAGCGCAATACGTCAAACACCAACGGCTCTGGCGATTGATGCATGATGGGCAGTAGTTGTGCCAGCGTTTGGCCAGGCAGCCATTGCTGCACAAGGTAAAATTTGCCCTCGATTTCAAAGGCATCCCAAGATTTTGGAATCGTTGCGTGTTGGCTCAGTTGCACAAATCGCTCGGCTTCGTATTCAAACAACTGGCGAGCATAGTCCAAGACGTCTGGACGGGGGTCTTGCACGGAAAATTCTGTGATCCAGCATTGGGGCTGTTCAGAGACAGCACGATCGCAGCCCAAGAACTGCTGCACTCGTGGCCCTTGCTGTAGAACCTGGATAATTTCGTAACGCTGTTCGAGAAGTTGCTCTACCATTGGAATGTTTTGAGTCTGGGGAAACAACCAGGGGCCTCACACGAGTTCTTTAAAGGCTAAAGATAAAGATCGTCAGGCTCAAGATCCATCGTAAGGGTTTTCTAACCGGGTCTGTGGACGATTCCCTGTCAGGAAACGGTAGGCTGTCCGTTGCGAACGGAAATAAACCGTGCGCTAAAGGTTAGACGATCGTTTCCTCAATTGTAATCAGTCGGATCATTGCCGTCAGTCTGGTGGGTTAGCTGGATCAAAAAACACGCTGGCCGGGGTGCTCAAAACCACCCACCTGGGGCAGTTTATGATTCAGGGGGCAAACGCTTTACCAACAAACTTTCAATCTGGAGCAGAACTGGTGCTGATTTTTGCAAAAACATTACTGATTGTGTTGGGCACAATCGGGGGTCTGTATGGGCTCGTCTGCTGGATACTCTGGCGCTGGCAGGAGCGGCTGACGTTTCTCCCCTCGCGGCGAATCGTCCATACCCCAGAGGAGTACGGGCTTGATTATGAAGAACTTTGGCTGCCGGTGCCCCAGAGTCAGGGCGATCGCCTCCACAGTTGGTGGCTTTCCGCCACTAATACTACACCGGCTGTACTTTTGCTCCATGGCAATGGCTTTAATATCGGGGCTAATCTTCCCCAAGCCAAGGTCTTTCATGACCTCGGCTATCCGGTACTGCTGGTGGACTATCGCGGCTATGGTCGCAGCGAAGGCCCCTTTGCCAACGAACCCCAGGTCTACACAGATGCCCAGGTTGCTTTGAATTATCTCCAGCAAGGGCGGGGCTTACAACACCAAGACATTATCGTCTTTGGCCATTCGATGGGTGGGGCGATCGCCATTGAACTGGCCCAGCGCAACCCCAACCTTGGAGCATTGATCATCCAGGGCTCCTTTACGTCCTTGCGGCAGATGGTTGATCATGATGGCATCTACGGTTGGCTCCCGATCGACCGGATTATGCGTCAATCCTTTGACTCGATCGCCAAGGTTCCCCACCTGAAAATGCCGCTCTTTTTTGTCCATGGCGATGGCGATCGCCGTGTCCCCAGTTGGATGAGTGAACAGCTTTATGCTGCTGCCACCGCTGCCATTAAGGAGCTCTATATCTTGCCCGGCGTTGATCACAATCATGTGCCGGAAATGGGGAGCGCGGCCTATGTGCAACGGGTTCGGGACTTTCTCAACCGAATTGTTCCCGAGCATCTGAGCAACCTAACCTGAGTTTCGATTAAGCGAAATTATCGCATTCCTTAAAGCCTGGAAATCTCGTTGCCAAACCCGGTTGTCAGGAGTCCAGACCCCCGACACCTCCCGCTGAGGGGGAGATTGCCCCCTCAGACTCCGGCAATATCGGAGCCAGTATTGTTGGTTCTGCCGAGTTCCGGGCATCTTTCGCAATGCCTGTTTATCCAGAATTCAGGTTCAAGTCCTGACCGCTTTATTCGCTCTGGCTCCGCCTCTCAAACAAAAAAACATTATTCCGTTCAAAAACGAGCCGAAACTCGGGTTCATTGTGTAAGCGCTTGAGCAGATTGGGAACGGTCTCGGGTTGGGTATGCAATGCCGGCACTTCCGTATCCAGAAAGACGTTGGCAAAGGGCGTTAGCTCGATCTGATCGGCTCCCCAGGTCAACATCTGCACTTTGGGACGGTGGGTCACTTGGGGCACAATATGCGAAGGTACGAGCACGGGGTGGCTCGGGTGCATCAGGCTAAGGGCTGCGCGGGAAGCCGCCACGGTTCTCAAGCCCTCATCAAAATAACGCACGGCGAAATATTCCACGCGAGCCAGCACCAGAAACATCACCACCATCCAGGTAATGATCCAGCGGGGACGTCGCAACCTAGTTTGGCGGCGCTGGAGCGCGAGGGCCAACGCGAGGATGGCAAAGGGCAAAATCGGTAGGGAATATTGATGGTCGAGATCTTTTTGGGTTTCAATTGTTGAGAGCAGATTAAGCATCAGATTGGGTAGAGCGCCTATCAACGGGGTCAGCGATCGCCAGGAGAGCCCCCAAAGCAGCGGTAGGAACAGCATCACCAGGTATTGGAGATTGGCCCCGGTCAACAAATGTTGGGCAACGACATGGGGCTTGAGAAACAGATTGAAAATCACCTCAGTGAGGGAACTGCCCAAATAGGTGTAGCGACCCACGCCCTTTTCGGGTCCAGTCCAAAACGTCGGAATAATGCTGTATTGCGCGATCGCAAACCAGCCCAAACCCATCACTAGTGCGATCACTCCATAGCGGTAGCGCCGCTCTCCGAGCACCAGCCAAACGCCGAGTCCAGCAATCGGCAACCCAAAAACCCCTTTACAACCACAGAGCAACACCAGCGCCACAACAAAGCCCCACAGACAATGGCGATACACCATCGTGATCGCCGTCAACAGCAGCAACGGTGCAAACACATCCGGGTGAAAATCAAACAAATTGATGTTAAACACGACCGGATAGAGTAGGTAGGCTAACACCAGAATGCGACAGTCAAGGGATGTTAGACCATAATGTTTTTTCGCCAGCCAATAGACCGGTAATGCGCCCAAGGCGAGGGCCAAGGCTTGCAGCCCAAACAGCCAATGGACATTGGGGGTGATCCAGTAGAGCAGCGCGATCGGATACAAAATCCAGGCGGCATGGTCGCCTAAAATATGCGTGTTGTGCAGCGTGTCGATTGGCGGCTGACCTTGGCTGAGGCGATAGAGGATATTGTCAAAAAAGCCCAGATCGTAAGCCGTGGAACGCAACAGAAAATGACGCAGGCTGCTGTAGCCAAATAAAACCACGGTGGCGATCGCCGTGGCGATGCCCACAAAGCGGTGATCCGGAGTCAGCGTTAGCCAGCGGCGTTGCATCAGACAGGAGGGGTAAAATTACAAATTTGAGGGTAGACCCATAACCGCAGCATAAACCCCAACGCAAAAACGTAGGGGCAGGTTTCAAGCCCGCCCCCACCCGGTGTTTGATTGTTGCGATCGCTCGCCTAAGCGGTCAAGGTGGCGGGCTTGGCTGAATAGGTCGGATAAAGCGCCTCACGGGTCTCCACCATCGCCTTGACTAAACGATCCATATCTTCAGTGGTATGGAGGGCATTGGCAGTGATTCGGAGTCGAGGCTTGGCGATAAACCAGATTGGTGAAACCCAGATGCCGTGATGCACCATTAGATGCTGGGCAAAGGCCTTGGGATCCATTTCAGTTGGCAGGAGCACGGGAACCACGTTGGTTTCACCGATCGCCTCAAACTCATGCTCAATAAAGCGCGAGCGCAGATAGCGAGTATTAGCTTGCAGACGCTGCACCAGCTCCGGATGCTGACGCACCTGACGAATGCTCTCCAGGGCCGCCGCCGTTACCGGGGGGGGTAGAGAAATCGTGCCAATCGAGGTGGGGGAAACATCCAAGAGGTCGATTAACTCGGGCACATGGCTGCTGATCGCCGCCCCTGCCGAAGCCGCAAACTTGGAGAAGGTGGTCATGATCAGGGGCACCATGCCGCGATCGACGACCTCTTGGGGATGAATATCAAAGTGGTCATAGATTCCGCCGCCTCGGGGACCGAGTGCGCCACTGGCATGGGCTTCATCCATCACCACGACACTGCCGGGGTATTCCTCCATCACATCCAGCATCTCTGGCAGAGGAACAATGTCACCGTCCATGGAGAAAACGGCGTCGGAGACCACCATGATGCGATCGCCCGCCTTGGCATAGCGTCGGAGCTTCCGGGCTAGATCATTCATATCGCAATGGCGGTAGGGCTTGACCCGCACATCGGGGCTGTAACTAAAGACCTTCCCGGAGCGATTATCGGCATTGACCACTGCTGAGACGATGCAGCCGTGATTAAGTACATCGGTCATAATCAGGGTCTCACGAGTATTACGGAACCCCGGCACGGGCATGGCCAGATGGCAAAAGCCATCCATCAGGGCCTGCATCGCCATCCAGGCATTTAAGAAGAGTTGGGTATGGGGTAAGTGCTTAAAGGCGGAGATCTCCTGCTCTAACTGACGGTGGAGGTCAATGCGACCACTGAGTACCGAGCAAGAACTGTTGGAGGTGCCGTATTGGTGAATTGAGTCGATCGCGGCTTGGCGAACCGCCTCAGATTGCACCAAGCCCAACACATCATTGGTGCAGAAGGTCAGCACAGTGCGGCGGATGCCAGTATCAGCTTCTTCGAGCTCAATAATGTTGCCCTGCTTCTGGTGGCAGATGAACTTCTGGGGATAGAGACCATTGCCACGCAGCCCCTGCATATAGTCTTGAACAACTTGCACTACTTACTCACTCCTTAAAAAATGATTGATTCTGGATAAGATGATCGAAATTTATGAACGGGCAACCACCAATGACTCCTCTGGAGGAGTGGAAACTGGAGCTGCCTCTGTAGCAACCGATGTTTGCTGGCTCTTAGCGTACTGGTTTACAGCAACGCGCTGGAGTGCAAGAATCGCTGGGTTAACTTCCATATAGCGGCGCTGGCGATTTTGATTATAGTTTTGCTGCTCACTCTCAATCATTTCGACATCCTGGTCGAGAAACTTTTTGAGTAAGAAATGCCAAATAAAACGGGCAAGGAGCGGACGCAGGGGTTCCACCAGCCACTGGGGAAGGCGAACCTTCAGAAATAAGAGCGAAAATGAACGGGTCTCATTAGGACCGACAGGTAAGCGCATCAAGTACATCCGGGAAACACCCTCTAAGGCATTGTAATAGTGGGGGTAACAATACCGAATGGAAATCACACGGGTGGTGACATCACTGCCATTTGTACTTAAGCCCAGAAACTTCGTTAGCCAGCCCCGATAGGAAACCTGGTATTGAGCAAAAACTTCTGAATCACTTCGTTGCAACTCCAGCAGCTTTGGGTCAAACCAACCCTGAATATCCCGATGGAGGAAGCCATGGAACACATCCATCGTGTTCTCATTGCAAATTGAAAAATGGGCATTAAAGTGGCCTGGAATCGGTACAGCCAACCAGTCGGGGTCAGTATATTCGGGAACCTCTGGCAATGGGATCTGCTCAGCCTGGCTCGCGTCTTCTCCTGGAAACACCCAGATAATGCCATATCGCTGAGCGACGGGATAGTTACGGGTGCGTGCGCAGGGCAGCTTTTGACCGACCGGGTAGTAAGGAATCTTGACACATCGACCTGAACCATCAAATTCCCAACCATGATAAGGACAGAGCAGATGTTCACCTTCCACAGCGCCCTTGTGCAGAGCGACACCTTTATGGGGGCAGGCATCCGCTAACGCGTGGAGCTGTCCCTCGGCGTCCCGAAAGAGGGCGATCGCCTGCTGCCAAACTTGAACAGGCATAACCTCAGTCGCTTTGAGCTGCCAAGCCCAGGCGACGGGATACCAGTAGTTGGGATTAATACCGACTTCCCTAACCTTATTCTGCACCGTTTGACCGGTTAACGTTGGAGTTAGTTGCATCCTAGACTCCTAGTTAAAATTTGTAACAATCGTTTGAGGTAGAATCATAGCAGACTTTCGCAAGGGAGCGCTAAATTCGTGTGACGTGCAGAGTACTGACCCATTGGGTTGAGCAAACTGACGCTGATTCGCTGTAATGGGGTCTTGGCATTGCCCAAAAAGTGAGACTTTCCTGAGGATAATCCCCCAACCGTCTCCTTGACATTAAGGTCAGAATATGTGGGATGTTCCAGACCCCATCTTTTAGGAGTCATTCCCTTGTGGGTTAGAGTTTTAGGATTGAAGCTGTTCACGCCCTGAACCTTAACACCTAGACTGCACGTTCCCAATGCCTCGCGTTCGATTTCAATGCGTCAGTCCTGACTTTGATGCGCCAGATTCTATCCACGTTTAACGTAAGTTCGCAACCCCCTTTAGCCACAAGCCTGATAACTATATGTATCTACTGACACCAACACTCTGGTTTATAAGTGCTTTTCTGGTCTCCAGCCTGGTGGAATATTGGATTCACCGTCTCATGCATGCCAATGCTCGGGTGGGCAAACGTCACCGAGATCATCACCGCCGTAACGAAGGCCAGGGCGTATTCTGGGAATTTCTCGACTATGTCAAGGGGAGCGCGATCGCCATGTTGTTGCCCTTCCTGATTTCGGTCGAAGCCGGGGCCGCCTGGCTAGCAGGTGCCCTTGTCTATGCGGCCTTCTCCGCCTACGCTCATCAGCTCCAGCATGAGAACCCTACCAAATGTTTCTGGATGAAGATGCCCGTCCACTATGTCCACCACAAATATCAGATGTGGTATCACAATTTTGGTCTGGCGGTGGATTGGTGGGATCATGTCTTTGGCACCTATAAGGCTGTGGACTGGTTGACTGAGGACGAGCAAGCCAGTGCCAAGCATGGCTATCTGGAGCTGCGCTGGTGGTAGGTTGAGGTGTGATACAAGTTTCCCCAGATCGACGTAGGGGAGGGTTTGAAACCCTCCCTGTTGAAGTGTGATGCGTAAGCCCATACCCCCCCAAGAGCGCCTAATCGTCCCGCTGGATCTGCCCACATCGATCCAGGCGATCGCCCTCGTGGACAAGCTGCCCCAAGTGCAATACTGGAAGGTGGGTCTGGAACTCTTTACCCACGCGGGGCCAGAAATTCTCGCTCTACTCAGGGAGCGACAAAAGGGCATTTTCCTAGATCTTAAACTCCACGATATTCCCAATACGATCGCAGGAGCGGTCAAAGCAGCCCAACGCTACCAGGCCGACTGGCTAACCGTTCATGCAACTGCTGGTCGTCCTGCTCTCGAAGCCGCAGTTACCGCTTTGTCAACGGATTCTCCCTTGCAATTGCTGGGGGTGACGGTGCTCACCAGTCTAAGCAGTCGGGAACTGGCCGTTGACCTCAAGGTTCCCTTAGAGCTCCCAGAATACGTGTTACATCTGGCACTGTTGACTCAGGAAGCGGGCTTACCGGGTGTGATCTGTTCTCCTCAGGAAGCCGAATCAATTCGCCGCGTCTGTGGCCCCGACTTTACGCTGATCTGTCCTGGGGTGCGACCCACCTGGGCAGACCGCCAAGACCAACGCCGGGTGATGACGCCCACGGCGGCAATCGCCGCTGGCGCAGATTATCTAGTGATTGGGCGGCCGATTACCCAAGCCAGCGATCCAGTAGCCGCTTGGGAGCGCCTGGTTGCAGAACTAACCTGAGTTTCGGTTAAGCCAAGCGCATGGAAGCTGATGAAACTCAATGAAATCAACAATATCGGCTCCGGTAATACCGGAGTCCGTCGGGAGCCCTCTTCCCCTGAGCGGGCTAACCTTGTAGGGGTTTCGCAGAACCCCCTTACAGCCAGGAGCTTGCGAACGGATTTTTATAGGACTTAGCCGTCGAATCCTAGCAAAATCAAGGGAGTGGTTTAAAACCCCTACAGGATTAGCTTAGCGGGAGGTGTCGGGAGGCTGGCAAGACCTGATAACTGGGTTAGACATCGAGATTTCAAGGCTTTGAAGAAGGCGATAACTTCGCTTACCCAGAACTCACGTGAACTAAGGGTCCAACTACAAGCTAAAGTTCTCCCTAACTTTTGGGCCAAGACCCAAGACAGTCTGCTATCGTCAGGGCGGGAAAATCATTTATGCACAATCCAGCGGGTATTTAAAGCTATGGCAGAAAAGAACAACACCCTTCCCCTCATTCTGGCGCTCTTGGTCACGGGCGGCGTCATCGCTGGCGGTTTCTTGCTGTTGACCGGTGGGCAAAGACAATTTGAAATCAATGGTGTGGATGTCTCGATCGGTGATTCCGATTCTCCAGAGCAGGACACCGATTCGTCCAGCGCCGCCGATGCCAATTCCTCAGATACAGCGACAACTTCAGCCACGCCCTTTCCGGTGCCCACCGAGGTTGCTTCAGGAACCCAGATTTTCATTGATGGCTCCACCAGTATGGCGCAGATCAATGCAGCCCTGAAGGAGAGCTTTGAGGGCAAGTTTACGGGAACCCGCGTGGAAATTGCAGCCACTGGCAGCAGCAACGGCATTGCAGCCCTGATCGCTGGAGATGTGGATGTGGCGGCTAGTTCTCGTCCACTCAAGCCCGAGGAAGCCTCAGCGGGCCTGAAAACCGTTGTGGTTGCCCCCGACCAAATTGCCCTTGTCATCGGCAAGGACAATTCCTTTAAAGGCGCACTGACCACCCAGCAAGTGGCAGATATTTTCACGGGCAAAATCACCAATTGGTCCGCCATCGGAGGTGAGGATGCACCGATCCGGGTGATCAATCGCCCCGCCGTCAGCGGCACCTACAGCGCCTTCAAAGAAATAGTACTCCAGGGTCAGGATGTTATGGGTCCAGGGGTCACCACCCTAGAGCGGGATGAAACCACCGGACTGCTTCAGCAACTGGGCACGGATGGCATTGGCTATGCCACCTACAATCAAGTGGCAACTCAAGGAACAGTACGAACCCTCTCGGTCGACAATGTATTCCCCGGTGATGCCAGCTATCCCTACGAGCGCGAGCTGCTCTATGTCTATAAAGATCCCGCCAGCGACGCGGTCAAGTCATTTCTGGGTTTTTTGGGTGCACCGGAGGTTCAGAGCGCGATCGCCGCAGAGTAAGGTCATTGCAAAGTTGCTGCATTGTTGATGGAGTTTAAGGGCGTCACACCATGACACAGAAAAAAGACAATCCCTCACTGATCGTCACATTGCTGGTAACCGGCGGCATTCTTGCCGGGGGAGTTTGGCTGTTGGCCGGCCCCGAGCGAACGGCCGAAATTAACGGGGTTGAGGTTGCAATTGGCAGCGGGGAGCCAGAAGAAACACCGGAGACAACGGCGCAAAATCCTGCTGCAACCCCAGCCCCAGTTGCTGCGAACACGCCCCCTACTGCAGCCCCCAACCCAGCCTCAGCCTCGCCAAACCCTTTCCCTGTCCCCACAACGGTGGCCTCGGGAACCCAAGTTTTCATTGATGGCTCCACCAGCATGGTGCAGATCAATGTTGCCCTCAAGGATCGTTTTGAGACTCGGTTTGTCGGGACTCGGGTGGAGCTGAAAGCCCAGGGCAGCAGCAAGGGGATTGAAGCGCTGCGGGCCGGCACCGTGGATCTTGCTGCGAGCTCCCGCCCCCTCAAACCGGAAGAAGCGGCGGCTGGGCTGAAAACCGTTGTGGTTGCCCCCGACCAAATTGCCCTGGTTGTGAGCAAGGACAACCCCTTCCGGGGCTCCCTGACGCCCGAGCAAGTGGCGGGAATTTTTACCGGCCAAATTACGAACTGGTCGGCAGTGGAGGGTGCAGATCTGCCGATTCGAGTGATCAATCGCCCCCCGGTCAGCGGCACCTATACCGCCTTTACGGAGTTAGCCCTCAACGGTCAAGCGGTTAGCGGCCCGGGCGTGACCACCCTAGAGCGGGATGAAACCACCGGGATGCTGCAACAACTGGGCAGCGATGGCATTGGTTATGCCACCCATAACCAAGTGGCCAATCAGAGCACGGTGCGCACCCTCTCGGTCAACAATACCTTTCCCGAGCAGCCGAACTATCCCTATCAGCGTCAGCTTCTCTATGTTTACCAAGAGCCTGCAAGTGAAGCGGTCAAAGCGTTTTTGGGCTTTTTGGGGACACCGGAGGCCCAGAGTGCGATCGCCGCTGGAATGATTTGACTGTTGCTCAGAGATGATGAGCAGAATCTTGGTGATGAATTCTCAAACAATTTGCTATCTCGACACCGCCCCGCCGAGCGCGTTGCATCGAATGGGGGGCGAGTTTGTAATATTTGTTTACAGAGCAACAATGACCCTCTTGTCCTAGCTTTTTGATCTATCTGACCTCGATCAACAAGATCACTGATCCAAGTACTTGACAATTAATGTCATGATGGTACCTACAAGGAGTACTCCAAGAGAAGCGGCGTTAGGAATAATGCCCATGGGTGGCAGGCAAGATACTGGTGCTACGGATACAACAAAAAATTAGCTGTAGCGGAGGCGTCCTGCTTGCCTGAGAGCATTCTTTTTAGGGAGAACTCAGGACGTTTCAGGATGAAGACAGATGAATGATTATTATTCCGGGTGCGATCGCTATGAACCATGTAGTCGAGAAGAATTTCTTCATCGCTATGCCATCGGTCAACGTCGCTTTCGTCATCTAGATCTCAGTTTTGCCCGTCTCCACGAGGCAGACCTCAAAGGTGTTCAATTGATTGAATGCAACCTTGAAGCAGTAAATCTGAGCTTCGCGAACTTACGGGCAGCAGAGCTGATCTGCTGTCAACTCGGCAGAGCTCAATTTAACAACACCAACTTAATTGCAGCAAACCTGATTGGCGCAAGCGGCCAGATGAGCACGTTCCATCAAGCCAAACTCATGGGAGGATCGCTCATTGGTGCAGACTTACGCAATGCAGATTTTGCGGATGCCTGCTTGGCAGGGGTGAATTTTTCCGGTGCTGATCTGTCCGATGCGAATCTTGAAGGCGCTGTTCTTGAATCGGCTTTGCTCGTCGGTGCCACCCTTGTAAGGACCCGTTTAAATGGCTGTTTTTTAAACCATGCCAATCTTTGTCATGCTAATTGTTGTCATGCTGAACTCATAGAGAGTAGCTTACAGGCGGGGAATCTCTGGCGTGCAGATCTACGAAATGCCAAACTATTTGGGGTAGACCTTAAGGGTGCAAATTTAGCTGGAGTACGATTTTAGTCATTCCATAATTATATTGTCTCGATTATCGTTGCCAACAACGAAAAATCCATCATGGTTAATCGTTTGCATCACGCCTTGGCATTGGGATTGACGCTAACGGGTCTATTCGGTGGTTGTACGCTTCTGCCCGATGCGAGTCAAGCGGAATCGATCGCCCTCGGCCAGGCAACGCTAACGCCAGCCGACCGGGCGGAACTGGCTGCGGTATTTGCTGACACGTTGGCGGCGGCCCAGGTTGAGTTAGACGTCCCCGGTATGGCAGTCGCGTTGGTCTACCAGGATCAGATTTTGCTGCTGGAGGGTTGGGGCTATCGAGACCTGGAGCGGGAATTGCCGGTCACCCTACATACGCGCTTTCACATCGGCTCGACCCACAAGTCAATGACGGCACTGCTTGGGGCGATCGCTGTCGATCGCGGTCTGTTGACCTGGGATGACCCTGTCGTCACCGTTGCGCCCGAGTTTGAACTCAGTGATTCCGAGGCGACGGCAACGGTTAGTCTGCGTCATCTGTTGAGTATGCGCAGCGGCATCAGTGATGATGTCGTGGATGAACGGATGCAAGCGCGGTTCTCCACTCCAAGCCTACATGATGTGGCAATCGCCAATGTTTCCGTTTTAGAGCTATTCAGCCTCGTCAGCCAGAGTGAACTGCTCGGCGCGCCGGGAGAGGTGTTTGACTACAGTAACGTGGCGATCGCGCTTGCGGGGTATCTCACCATGTTTGCGGCGGTCGATCACTGGGATGACCCGAGAGTCGAGTATGAAACCCTGCTTCAGGACTGGATTCTGGAGCCGATCGGCATGGCAGATGCCGTCTTGCAATGGAGTGATGCCCAAGCCAGTGGGGATGTCGCCCTGCCCTATGTTCGGGCAGAGGACGCTGTTCGGGAAGAGGACTGTTCCGGGCGGTGTACACAGCGCAATCGCTGGGTTGTTGCCGAACGGGAAGATCTGGATCAGGATCTGCTCGCGCCTGCGGGCGGTCTCAAGGCCAGTATCACTGATATGGCTGCCTACATGATCACCCAGGTTCAAGGCGGGATAGCACCGAATGGTCAGCGAGTGGTTTCGAGGGAGAACTTAACAGCAACGTGGCAACCCCGTTGGGGGAACTATGCCATGGGCTGGGAACAGTTCAACCATCGAGGGGTCCAACTCCTGAGCCACACGGGCAGTTTTGACAATTTCTTCACGGTGATCGGGATGCTGCCGGAATATGAGCTGGGGTTTGTGGTACTGACCAATAGTGATGAAGCCGCAGCGTGGCAGATTCCGAACGTGGATTTCCTGGTCGTGGATTTGCTTTTGGAGTTGGAATAACGTGGTGGTTCCCTGGCGCTTCATTCCCTGGCTGGAAGCCCCGGGGGCGACGCAGATGGCGATCGATGCTTGGCTGTGGCGATCGCACCAACAGGGTCGTTGTCCGCCCGTCCTGCGCTTTTACACCTGGCAGCCCGTGGCCATTTCCTTGGGGGTTAGTCAGCGCCGTCGAATTCCCCAGCATTGGCGATCGCTCACCTGGCAGGGGCAACCCGTCGAGCTCGTCAAACGACCCAGTGGCGGGCGCGGCGTCTTGCACCAGGGCGAGCTGACCTATGGGCTCGTCACAAGCCAGCCCCAAGGCAACCGAGTCCAAAATTATCGAGCCCTCTGTCAGTTTTTGATCACCGGCTGGGCAACACTCGGCGTAGACCTGCACTTTGGACCGTGCGATTGCGCCGGGCGCAGTGCCACAGGCAATCGCACCTACCTCAAATCCCAAAACTGTTTTGGGCTCTCCACCGCTGCCGATCTCGTCGATGCCGAAGGGCACAAGCGGATCGGCAGTGCCCAGCGGCGTCAGGGCCCGTTTGTCTTGCAGCATGGCTCCATGCTGCTGCACCCCGATCCGGCCTTATTTCACCACGTCTTTGGTCAGCCCCCCCCACAAGTTGCCGTAGACCTGCCCATTGCCCAAATCACAGCGGCATTAACCGCCGCCGCCGCGACTTGTTTTGCGGCGGAGTTTACAGTGCAGCCGCTGACGCCCGCAGAATGGGCTGAGATTGAAGCAATTAAAGGAGAGTTTATACCGGAGTAATGACAGCCAAATCCAAGGTGTATGATCTATGAATAAAATATACAGTAGGGGAGAGTTTTAAACCCTCCCGAACGGGATGATTCTTGATTTTTATCATAGAAAATCCTCTAAAAAAACCAATAAATTCGCAATTAAAAACCATATTTCGTTGACCTAAACTGTAGGTTGGGTTGAGTGGAGCGAAACCCAACACAGCCCACCTTATGATTGAGTCATAAGCTTGGCATTGATTACGCGTTTTTTGGCTTAAGATTTAACATTTTTTCTGTTTAGAATACTGTTATTTTGGTCTCCAAAAAAATACACAGCACGTTGCTTATTAAAGCAAAACCTACGCTTCGTCAATAATGGTCTGCACTGCCTTTATCGCTTCCTGTAAGTCTTTCTCATTGGATGCTCTGATTGTGACCTTGCGTTTCTTCCCATCTTTTTCATAACTCACCTCTAGTTCTATACGTTGACCTCCCGTTCTGTCACGTAGCCAAGCTAAAACTTTTCTTATGGTTGCCTGTGATACTTCAGTGGAAAGCAAACCAACCAAATAAGAAGCAATACTTAACGATATCATAGAAACTCCTTGACCTCTGATAAGAAAAGACCCACTATAAAACAAGCAAATCCGAGCAAATAACTAGAAGGAATTCCAGGGAAATTCTCCATTACTGGAGACTCTGTTCCAATTACGATGGTTGTGATCCATATGAGAGTAAAAACTAGTGACACCACAAAACAGACGTTGCTAAATATCACCGACTCACTGGACACATATGTGGCACCAGATTCTTCCAGCTTTTTGAGTTGATCAAGAGTTTCTTGAGAAAGCTTATTTCCATTCTCGTCAGATAAGCCCTTAGTGCTCTTGAACGTAATCAGGGGAATTACCATGCCCACACTGGTCGCGGCTAGTGTGGGTCCAATAAATTCTTCAGTGTTCAACCCAAAAGCAATTCTTAGAAACCACTCTAATGCCAACAAGAAAAAGGGATATGAGTATGACAAGGCTCTATCTGAAAGGGCGGCAAGATATCTTTTTCTCTTTCCTTGTGTAATCTGTATAGGTTTGTGCTTGTTCATGCTGATTTTAGTCAATGATATACACAGAGGTTCTTGCGTGAGTTGAATTGAAAAACGATTCAACTGTGATTTACTTTGGAGACCGAGGCGGGCAAGATGCCCGCGCTACGGGATTTTTTGAAGGAAAGAACCGTAGCGCGGGCGTCCCGCCTGCCACCAATGTTGTGCAATATGAACCTCCCCAACAGCATCTGCTCTAAGCAACCCAACCTACAGTATGGCTGAGCATAAAGCAGAGGGCAATGTCGCTTGCCAGGAGACTTCATCTGTATTTTTGTAGCGGGAATAGGGAAAGTTAGAATATTGGCGAACAGGTTCCCCACGGAGTTGTTTGATGAGCAAACGGCCGATCGCCGCGCCCAAACTCACCGGAACCGCATTACCGACTTGCTTGTACTGTTCGAGCAGGCTACCAGCCAGTTCCCAATGCTCCGGAAACTCCTGAATCGCGCGATACTCTTGAATGGAGAGGGGGCGATCTTCGGTGGGGTGACAGAGATCGGTGGCGGGCATCGCTGGATGCGTCACCAAGGTGGGTGAGGGTTGATCCCAAGCCAAGCGACGATAAAACCCTGTTTTTCCGCCCCCTGAATAAAAGGATTTACCCATGGCTTCTTTTTGGATATCCGGAGGGAGATTTCGCCAATTTTGACCCGGTTGGAGCAAACGATAGTATTTCAGTCGTTTTTCGGGAAAATCAAGGTGTTGATGTTGAATGCCTTGTAGTGGCATAACGACATCTTGAAACGTCCGCCAAGATGGTAAATTCCAGCCCGAATGCTGTGCATGACTGGGTTCGAGATAGGGCATAATCTCGCCATCTCGGGCACAAATTACCACAACTCGCTCACGGATTTGGGGTGAACCAAAGTTCGCCGCATTGTAGAGGTTAAAGTTGACCGAATAACCGACACATTTTAGTTGTTGGGTAATATGCCTGAGTGCACTGCCTTTTTGTTCTAAAACATTTAACTCAGGCAACCCCTGACCCCGCTGGGCATGGGGACGATGTTGAAGCGGGCAGGAGAGGAGTCCCCTGACATTCTCGATAACAATGAATTTGGGGCGAATGGCGATCGCCGTTTCGATATAGGTGAGAAAAACATTGCCGCGATCGTCTTCAAAGGCACGACGTTTGCCGGCGGTACTAAAGGCTTGGCAAGGCGGACCCCCCACCATCACATCCACTTTGTCCCCCCAATTTAAGCCCGCGTGGTGCATCACAGCTTGGGGTGAATAATCGCGAATATCGCCAATCAGCGCCGTATCCGGGACATTTTGCTGGATAGTGGCTCGACAGGCGCGATCGACTTCACAGGCCAGCAGGGTTTTGATTCCAGCTTGATGGAGCCCTAAATCTAGACCCATTGCGCCGGAAAAGAAGCTCAAAGCGATGGGTGTTAGCGGTGTGGCCGGCTGGGTTTGATCGACAGCATTTTTGTCTGTGTCTTCGCCTGAGGACAACGATTGGGGACTCTCGATTATCAACATTGCACCGTCGTTTTAAGCTTCCAGCACTTTACACTTATTTTATCAACTGTTTTAGAGCGACAGGAATTCTATCGTAGCAAGGGCTTTGCTCAGCTTCCACTGGTCAATCCAATGACAAAATAACGATGTCCTCCCACACTTTTACCCGCCCAAGCTCAATCTGCACTAACCGATGGGCCAATTTTTAACCAGCCAAAAAGCTGCTCCACGGTTAATTCCAATTCCAAGTCTTGGAGCATGGGCAAAACCATTTTGGCGGTAAATTCTCTCGGCAAGCAATTGGGTTCAAAAACCAAGACAACTCGTTCTTCTGGATCAATGAGCCAGCCGATCTGGGTGCCGTAGCGAAGGAGATGGAGAATTTTGCGTGTTACCTTCAAGGAACGCTGGTCTGGAGAGAGGATCTCGATCGCCCAGCGTGGGGCAAAATCAATTCCTTGGCGGCTAACAACGCCTGCGGTATCCACCGGGATTTCCGTGGCGGCGAGGACGGCAATATCTGGAACCACAGACCGTCCGCCTATTGTGCAGCGTAACTCGGTCAATGCTTCCAATGTCTCACTGTGCAGATTGATCAACCCGGCTAGACGGACTTGTAAACGGCTGTGTTGGACTCCAGGCATGGGCTTTTGGCTCACAACACCAGCAAAAAATTCCCAAGCGGGGGACTCATCAATCTCGGGGCGCTGTAAAAAGGATTCTAGGCTAGAGGGTTGGGGGAGAGCGACGACCATAGCGTTATTGTTCCACAATCACCTTGATACTCGCCTGCAATTTTAGCAAACCCTTTGACGCCAACGACTGCTGTGGCCTACCTTAATTTGTGCATTGGATGACTAGGGGGTAAATCCCTCAAAACATTGGTGGTGTTGGGTTTCGCTCCACTCAACACCAACCTACGATTTAGAGTTGACGCTGCCCTAGCTCCAGACTTTTAGGGCTAGACACAGGGATGCTAACCCCGCGATCGCTCCAATAGAAGCATCATTAAGAAACTCAAGACCATCACCGACTGGGTTTGATCGTCTGCTTTATCCAGTTGTTTGATGAGGAATTTCCGCGATAAGAAGGCGGGAATTTTTTCGAGACGCATGAACACGGGTTCCTGTTCAGGCTGTTGAATGAGGTAGACCGGATTAAACACATAACCCGTAAAGAAGCCCACAATGGGAATTTCCGAAAACAGGGTATCCCAAACTTTGACCCAGGGATTCTCTTCCCGAATGGTGAAGATCGGTGTATCCGGATCATCGGGACCGAAGATATCGTAATGGGCCCGCCAAAGCGAGCGTAACCCCCGTCGCTTGAACGAGCCAATGGGCTCGCCATCGGGACGGGCAAAGTTGTAGCGGGCGGAAAAATCGATGATGCGATCGGCTTTGATCGTAAATGCCGGATTTTGGCGCTCTTGATCGTGAAAGACTGTGATCACTTCTTTGAGTCGAAAGGATTTTTGCTTGACGTAGAAGATAAAGTTATCGGTTGCGTCGGTGACGGAGATTTGGGGTGAAAGGGCAAAAAACTTGAAGGTTAGGTTCAGGGGGTATTGCAGCATGGGTTGAGCAATGTCTTCAGGAAGGGTTGGGTCCTTCCAAAGGATACGCGAGGCGATCGCCCCTGCTGGGTTTTATTGCAGAAATGTTATTGCCGAACTGTTAATGCCAAGCCCTAAAGCACTCGCAAAATACTTGCCACCTGAATATCATCAACCGTTTCGTAGGCGTGGATCGCGTCTACCGCTTGACGGAACTTGCCCTCTGCGACCTCGTGGGTGACGACGACCACTTCTGGGTGATCTCCCTGGTAGCCGATCTGTACGATCGAGGCTAGGCTGATGCCTTGATCGCCAAAACAGGTGCCCAAGTGACCAATCACACCGGGGCGATCGCCGCAGCGGAAGCGAGCATAAAAGCGGGTTTCGAGTTCCGTAATCGGTGCAATTTGGCAATAGTCTTCATGGGGGCAGGCCAACAACGGGTGCAGGGCATCTTCGAGCTTTTCGCCCTGGAGTAATGCCGTGATGTTGAGCAGGTCTGAGACGACCGCACTGGCGGTCGCCCCTTTGCCTGCGCCGGGACCATAGAACATCACCTGACCGAGGGGATCTGCTTCGACTAAGATCGCGTTAAACACCCCGTTGACGCTGGCCAAGGGATGATCCTTGGGAACCAAGGTGGGGCCAACCCGTAGTTGCAAATGACCATGGGTATGGGTATCTTGCTGGGCGATCGCCAGCAGCTTGATCGTAAAGCCCAGTTTTTTGGCATAGTCAATATCGGCAACGCTGATAGTGCGGATGCCTTCCCGTTCAATGTCGTCGTATTTGATCCGCCCATTAAACGCCAACGAGGCCAAAATTGAAATTTTATCGGCGGCATCAAAGCCGTCTACATCAGCGGTGGGATCGGCTTCAGCATAGCCGAGGTGTTGGGCTTCAGCCAGGACATCAGCAAAGTCGGCACCGACATCTTGCATTTGGGTGAGGATGTAGTTCGTGGTGCCGTTAATGATGCCGGTGATTTTTTGGATGCGGTTGGCCCCCAGAGACTGCTTGAGGGGTTGAATAATCGGGATACCGCCACCGACTGCCGCTTCAATGAGCACATAGACGCCTGCTTCCTGGGCCGCGCTGAAGATTTCTGCGCCATGGCGGGCGATCACTGCTTTGTTCGCAGTGACGATATGCTTGCCAGCGGCAATGGCTTGCAGAATCAGCGATCGCGCTCGCTCGGTTCCGCCAATCAATTCCACCACAATATCCACTTCCGGGTCGGTGACGATCGCCTCCAAGTCCGTGGTCAGCATTGCAGTCGGTAGGTCGACTTCTCGGGGTTTGCCGATGGTCTTCACCCCCACCCGGTGCAAATCCAAATCTCGGATCAAGGGGTTGCGCCCAGCGGGGTTGAGGAGAATTTCTGCTGTGCCTGTACCAACGGTTCCCAGTCCGAGGAGTCCAACTTTATACACGTTTTGTTTCGTTAATTTCAAAGGGTCTCACGTAGGGGTTGGGTCTCCCAACCCTGCAACCCACTCTATATCATTGGTGGGATGGTTTTATACCAATTCACAATTCGCAGTTTACAGTTTGCAGTTACAAGACCATTGCTCTCTCTATCTGGGTTTGAGCGAGATAATCTGTAGTCGGACTTCTGTGTTTTGGTTTTAAAGGTGGCGTGGGTAGGGAAACGCCGACCCGACCGCCAAGCGCTGCCATTCCCCCCCTTATTTCCCCTTACCCTTGACCGTGACCCCCCTCAATCCTGAACCTGCCAGCCAACTGATCGAGCGTGCCCAACAGGCCGGCGCGAGTGATGTGGAAGTCTATCAGTCCCAATCCTTTAGCCAACCCGTGATCTTTGAAGCGAATCGGCTCAAGCAACTGGAGAGTAACCAAGCGGCCGGCATGGTGCTGCGCGTCTGGCACCAGGGGCGTCCGGGGCTGGCGGTAGCCTATGGCGCGGTGAACCCCCAGGTGTTGGTGGAAAAGGCGATCGCCCTGGCCCAACTCACAGACCCCGAACCCATCGAACTCGCTACCCCCCAAACCCTCACCTTCCCGACCGTCGGCTGCTGGCAAGCCGTCGAGCCCCTGATGGAACAGGGTCAGGCGCTGATTGCGCACCTGCGCGACCGCCACCCGGAACTGCTCTGCCATCTCACGCTGCAATGCGAACAGGAACAGGTTCTCCTGCTCAACAGTCGGGGCTGCCAAGCCCAATACGCGAGCTATAGCCAGAGCCTCGACATTGCGGTGGAATGGGTGCGAGGCGAGGATTTTCTCGGCATTTACGAGGGCTGGAGCGATCCCTCACAGTTACGCCTTGCCCCTGTTCTCGCCCGGCTAGAGCGGCGCTTGGCCTGGGCCGCAGAGATGGCCGCCTCGCCCCGAGGACAATACCCTGTCCTCTTCACGCCTAAAGCCGCTGAACTGCTTTGGGACGTGGTTGTGGCGGCCAGCGATGGTCAGCAGGTCGTTGAGGGGGCATCCCCCTGGAGTCAGCGGTGGGGTGATGCCGTGATCGCGGGCAACCTGACCCTACGCCAAGATCCGAGTCAAGGCAGCGATCGCCCCCCCATCGATGATGAAGGCACATCCACCCAGCCCTTGACGTTGATTGACCAAGGACGCTTAACCCACTTTTATTGCGATCGCCAGCGGGGACGCCAGTTGGGTCAAGCTAGCACGGGCAACGGCTTTCGCAGTAGCTTAGGGCGACCGCCCACCCCGAGCCTGATTAATCTGATCACGGCACCGGGCAACGCATCCTTTTGGCAGTTGCTTGGCTCCCTCGATCGCGCTCTGATCGTCGATCAAGTCTTGGGCGGGGGGGCGGATCTCTCCGGTGAGCTCTCGGTGAATGTGGACTTGGGCTTTGCGGTGGAGCGAGGCGAAATCGTCGGTCGGGTCAAGGACACCATGGTTGCTGGCAATGTGTATGACCTGTTGCAGGGCCCTGTGGTTTTGGGCAATGACCGGGAATGGCAGGGGGACTACTATACGCCTTCGGTGGTCGTGGAAGGGATGGCGATCGTGAGTTAAAGTGAGTTCTGGATAAGCGAAGCAATCGCATTCCTCAAAGCGTTGCAGTATCATTGTCAAACCCGGTTGTCAGAGGGCCAGCCCGACCACACCGCCCGCTGAGGGGAAGATTGCCCCCTCAGACTCCGGCAATACCGGAGCCAGGATTGTTGATTGTGCTGAGTTTCAGGGTCTTTGCGCTATGTCTGCTTATCCAAAACTCACTTTTGGTAAGGGGGGTGAGACTCAACTGAACCGCTAGAATCAAAACCGGGCAAGCATCCCAGCTGCACCGCAGCGTCACCCCCCTTACCAAGGCAGGTTTGTTTTATGTTTACCAGAGAAAATTCCACTCGACTGTAGGGGCATGGTTTCCGTGCCCGCGCAACCTTTAAAACCGTCCTGCCAATGTTATCGCGTGGGTTGCAGGGCGGGGAAACCCACTGGCGTGAACTTAACGCTGAGAAGCCCGCCCCGCCTGAGGCTCAAGCCCC